>CAKPXD010000142.1 GCA_934201655.1 uncultured Streptococcus sp.
CAAGACATCTGTCTTTAAACGTTTATTATTTCCTGGGATTTGCTCACCCCATATATATAAAGGATTTTTCATAGTGTACCTCTGAACTACTATTTTTTATTCAACTGTTATAATCACTCTTTTATATGTTTTTATTGGAAATTCTGATTGATTGCTTACTTCTAGAATAATATGGAAAGTATCTCCAGATTTTGCATCTTCAGGAATTTGGACACTAATACAATTTGTATCAACTCCTACCATTGGTAAATTCCAAGTTTTCTCTATTTTTGACGAATGCCATGAATCTATAAACTCCATATCACCTAGTGTCCATTTCCCTGCTTCAAGTTCAAGATGACTAAAGTCCCAATATGTAGATGCCTCGTAGTAACACCACCAATGATAAGCAATTGGAAGTCCGTTTGGATCTTTTGCAAGCGCCCTTAAAGTCAGATTTTCACCTACTTTCGCTGAGATATTTTCTTCTATATTCACCTCTGGGTAATGACTACATGCTTCAAAATCATTCGTTACACACCATTGAACTCGAGCGGCGAAATCTGCTTGGATATCATTAATCCAACGATAAAAACTATATTCTTGCTCAAATCGCTGAGTCAGTGGATTATAATCTACTGTTTTTTCTGTAGAAAATGTATTAGGTGCTACTTCGGTAAACCGACCTCCCCAACTACCATAAGTTGGATGTTCAAAGCCTCTAAGACTCGTCTGTATTAAATAAAAGTAGGAAAGTGAATCTCCTTCAGAAATAAAATCATATTTTTTATAATTGGGGTGAGCTTCTAACCATTTCTCTTGTCCAAATTGCTCTGATTCAATCTCTCCAGCTAGATAGTAGCCATCCCCAATTAGGGCATATTTTTCGATCAAAGCGCCTTTATTCAAGATATGAAATTGGTGCCAGTTATCATCTAAACTAGATCTAATTTCTTTTGGTAAATTTTTCCAACCATAACTAAAATATCCAAAATTTAAAGAATCATTTAAAGTTGTCAAATTCCAATTTTTCGAAATATAATCTCCATAAGTTCCATCTTGATCTAAAATAATGTACAATACCACTTTAGATTCTATTTTTGATTTAATATGCGCCCACTCACTTGTCCCCTCAAAGCGTTTTTGAATACTTTTAAGAGCACGGGCTGTAGTGTTTGTTCCTCCCCATGTCTGAATATACAACGGCCGATCATCCTGATCTAGCATTAAATCCATTAAAAGATTAGATCCCTCTGTCTCCTCCTCCATTTCACCAACATAAGAAATATTTCCAATTCTGTATACATCTAATAAACTTTGCGGAGTTGGATAGTCAGGGTCATGTTTAACAAGATTAGAATATACTTCTGCATATCTATTTATCATTTCTGGTATCCATGTTTCTCCAGTCCAACGATATGCTGGTTTTTCATCATTTCCACTGTAATGAAACATAGAAGAAGTCAGAATAATTCCTGCAACTTCCATATCATTGCTGTAAAGAAGAAAACGAATGAAAGAATTCATATCATCGATTTCACCATCTGTAGTGACCACTGTTCTAAGTTTTTGTTTTACCATCGTTATTTCCCTCTCTTATATAATTATATCCACAGTCATGTTTTCACTGGTCACAATTACTTGTGCATGTTGCTCGAATTTTCGGACAATTGCCAATGCCCTTCCGTTAAAAGTTGATGTTCTATCAGTATTATATTTTTCCAAAGGTTTAGGATCTCCCGTCCCAAAACCAAGTAATTCCGCTCCCACAACATGAATACACAAGTCCATTTTCTTATGAGTAATGAGATTATTGGATTTATCTTCTATCGAATACGAAATATAGGTTAAATCACCATTCTCCTCAATCCTCCCCTGTAATTGAGCGGTTGTTTCATCCGACGTCATTAAAATATCTTCGCTAATCATCTGACCATCTTTAAAGTTCACCGCCTTTAAACAACCTTTTTGATACATTATTTCAAATTTAGTTAAATAGTCTAGTTCTTCTGATGTAGACTTTTTTTCTATTAACTGATCATTTAAATATAGAGCAACCTCATCACCTGGAGCATATACTTCTACAACAATGGGATGTCCTTCAAAACCTGGCCAAGTCCATGATCGAAGAGAATCTGATAAAACCCACGGTGTTTTAATTAACTTTTTCCCATAGTGCTCGGGTTTTTGAACTGCAATATAAGGTTTTTCCCGTAAACCAAATACGATTTCACGGTAATAAGAAAGTGGACGTCGGACACCAGTTATATCGATATCTCCACAATAAGCTAGCTGACAAGGAAATTTGGCCCCAAAACCTCCCTCACCCCAGTTATAAGCAGGTATTCCAACTCCAGCTTCCCCTATATAATCCCAACCTGTCCATGTGAAATCTCCAATAACACTATCTAATTTCTTAACCAAGGACCAATTACGTGCGATTTCAGGAGGATAAGTCTCACTTCCTACAATAACTCTATTAGGATGTTCTTTAGCATCTAATTCGTAACGAGCTGACATATAATTATAGCCAGCAATATCTGTCGAAGCTGTTGCCAAATCCAGTCGCTGACTTATCAGAGGATGCACAACAATTTTATCCATACTAGTATCCATTAAAGTCATAAAATCATTTACATTTCCTGTTAAATCTGATTGATCAATTTGGCTTTGTTTCTGGATATCTTCAGCAATCTGCGGAATCACTTCCCCAGCTGCAAAAACGCCATTTATACTAGCTAAAGTCGGACGAGTTTGATCGATATCTTTAATATGATCATGAATCATTTTGGCTATGCGACTTCCATGTTTAGTTCCAATTTCAGGAATCTCGTTTCCTATGGAGTACAAGATAACACTAGGATGGTTGAAATCTGTTTCAACCATAGTAGATACGTCATTTTTCCACGATTCTTCAAAAAATAGACTGTAATCGAAATCTCCTTTAAAACGTGTCCAGCTATCAAATGTTTCGTCCATTACATACATTCCCAACTCATCACAAACTCTTAGCAAAGCTGGAGCAGCTGGATTATGAGCCATACGAATAGCATTAAACCCTGCTTCTTTTAAAATACGTACTTGACGATAGTGGGCAACTTGATAAGTCGCAGCACCTATCAAACCGCTATCATGATGTATACAAGCTCCTCTAAGTTCTGTCTGTTGCCCATTAATTCGTAGCCCACGTTTACTATCTACAGAAATAGTCCGAATTCCAAACTCTTGGGTATCAGTATCACATAAGTTTCCTTCTTGATATAGTTCAACAATCATACGATACATGGTAGGAGACTCAGCAGACCACGCTTGAATCTTATCCAACGAGAGGATCGTTTTAAATTCATTATCCTCCTCTGCATTTAAATAATAAGGACGCTGATCTACTAGAAGAATTTTCCCGTCCTTATCACATACCATTAATTTTAAATCAAATTGAATTCCTTTGCATTTCCTATTCTCAATAGGAACAGATACTTCAATCCTCGCAAAGTCATTTTCTAACTCTACTGTTTTAATTTTACTACCAGTGGCTGATACATGAAGTAAATCACTACTCAATAAATAAACATCTCGATAAAGACCACCTCCTGAGTACCACCGACTATTACTCATCGCACCATTTCGAACTTGAACACGAATCTCATTTTCTCCCAAATGAAGAAAATCTTTCATATTTACATAGAAAGTAGTGTAGCCATTATGATGTTTTCCCGCCAGCTGTCCATTTACATAGACAAACGTATTCATATAGGAGCCCTCAAATTTTAATATATTCTCCCTATATAAATCTTCCTCTTCTGCAGTAAATGTTTTCACATAAACATAATTTTTTCCATCTCTAAAACCTGTATT
>CAKPXD010000143.1 GCA_934201655.1 uncultured Streptococcus sp.
TGGACCTTTCCAAATATCTTAATCATGAGCGTACCCCCATCTAATAGTTTAGCATAAAAAACAAAAAAAAGGGAGCTAGACAGCTAAAATCACAAAGATTTTTACCTGCTAGCCTCCTTTTAATTTGATCGGTTAGTTGGAACTTTAAAAAAGTCTTTAGATAGGTAACCTTTCCCACTAATCAAGTCATATTCAACCATTTTTAAATCATCCGCAATCTCTAACGCTTCTCCTTCTAAAGCCTTTTTATCGACACTTGCTTTTTTCAACACTTCCGTCAACAAAGCATAGTAAGGTGAAACTTTTGAATTGGTCTGTTCAAAAACCAAAGCAGAGAAATCACTTGAATTGACCAAAGGATAATTCAATTTTGGTGCATCAAAATTACTCCAAATGAAGTAGTCTGTCTGATACTGACTCTCCGGATTATTCTTAAAGGCAGACTCAGGATAGAGACCTGGCAAGTGATCCCCATAAAATACCACTGTAATCTTCTTATCTATTTTAGAAAGACTTTCCAGGAAGGATTGGGTAGCGGTGTCTGTTTGTGAAAGCAAGCGACTGTAAAAGGTTAGTTTTGAATTTTCTTCATCACTAAACCCTTTACCTTTACCATCCAAAGATTCTGGATTTGCTTCCAACCAAGGTGTATGATTTTGCATGGTCATCACAGAAAAGAATTGTCCGGTTTTGTCGTTTAAATTATCTAGAACAATATTATAAGTGGATTCATCACTCGGACTGATTCCTTCATTTCTATATTTGATCCCTTTTGTATTGGTCGTAATGAAATCTTTGAAATCTAACCGCGAATACACAATATCCCGAGAATAATTCGATTTACCTGCCAAGTGAACAGCAACCTTATTCTGTTTCGAGTATGCATTACTGATAGATGGCACATCATGGATCTTAGGAAGGACTTCCGTATACAAGACAGATACAGTTTGCGATAAATTGTAGAAAGGTAAACCTGTCAGAGTCTGGAACTCCATATTTGCAGTTCCACCCCCATAACCATCCGATTGCATTTGCCCACTCGTATGGGTCTTCATGATATTCTCAATATTTGGAATTGGATTTTGCGTCAGTTCTACTCCCTCAACTTTTCTAGGATCAGAAAAGCTTTCACTCAGTATATAGATGACTGTTTGATCGTTTAAGTAGTTACTTCTCTCCTTATTGATCTCATTCGACAAATTAGTATATTTTTTGACTATCTTTTCAAGACGTTCTTTTGAATAACCATCCGGTTTTAGAATAACTTCTGTTGTTAATTGATTCATCCAAACATAGGACAAGCCCTTATAACGTGCATTGGTCGTATTGCCTAGCCAATTAATATCCTGATAATTGTTCAGGGTGCTAATAATTGGTACATTGGCCTTGATCTTACCGTTTTCTTTATCACTGAATATTCCATTTACACTCTTAAAACACAAGAGCATCATAGCGATAGCTACAATTTGAATTTTCCATGAGGAAATAATTCTTCCCTTGAACAGGTACTTTTTCCCAACAATTAGTAGACAAACCAGAAAGACCACCAATAAAAGGATGTAAAACATTTGCGCTTTGTCCACAAAACTCAAAAGGGTCATTGGTTTACTTAGCCAAGTTAAATCACTCGGTAAAACTGGTTCATTCCTCATTCCAAACTTAATGGAATTAGCAACCACAAAAGCTATGGAAACAATGGAAATGAGACAGGTAGCGATCCAATATTGATTGATACAAAAATAAACTAAGATGAGGATCGCTGTCAGAATGAGAATTTGAAATATGATGGCATCTGGAATCGTGTAATGAACGCCTAAGAAGGGTTCTGTTCGACCTAAACTAAATTGGATAAAATAATTCAATACGATTGCAATAGTGGTACTAGAGAAGAACACTAAAGAGAAACTCGGTTTGTTCTTGACAAAATCTCGCTGCCCTTTTGTATACAAGAATCCAAGTAAGGAAATCAACGGGAATAGAAAGTATAAGAATTCATTCGTCAACCAGAATTGTTGGGCTGAGTATTTGCCAATTTCAAACGCCTTATACAAAAAATTATCCGTCCTGTAAATAAGGGTAGAAAAATTTTTATCTGTTACGATAAAAGTGATCAAGAGTTGTGACAAAACCAGATACTGGTAGTTCTCGCCTATCTCTTCTACTCCTTTTTTCCGACTAGGCAACTTATCATAACGCTGTCGCAATAGAACCAAACCACCTGTAGAAGCAAACAAAAGGAAAATGACAAGGAAGGAATCCGTTCTAAAGAATGGATTCTGATCAAAATTCCAAACCTTATATTTCGGATTATTCAAATAAATCGTGATTTCTGTCAAATAAGAAAGAGTATTGTAAACCAAATAACTAACAATCAGTTTGAATGGAAACCATTTTTTAAAATTGAACTGGGATAATATTGGAACTAATAGTAGGAAACTTATTCCAAATAAAATTCCTAAAAAATTGACATATTGTAAGACTGTACCAGTTGCCTTGTTGTGAACAGCAAGATTATTCTGGGCTAGATAAAAATTAAAAAAAGAAAATAGAACGAAAGTAATCACATAATACCACTGGGTTCTTGAGACTTTTGATAAAACTGAGAGGATAAATTCCTTAATATTAAACTCTTTTTCCCGTTTCATTATTTCACTTTCTTTATCATTCTTTTTAGTATATATTTCACAGCTCTTGCTGGTCCAATCACAATATACTTCAAGGCTCCTTTGATCCCCCCAATTTGATTAAAGTCTACAAAGGTATGGGGTTGAAGATCTTCGCGATTGTTCAATTGTTTATTATCGATAAAAGGTGTGAGAACACGTGGGTTTTGGGAGATTCTAAAGTCGTACTTTTGATCCCAAGCAATATAGATCAACAAACGTTCGATCGCATGAAGGATCGAATTTTGAGGAAGAGGTTCAGCCGGGACATCTGCTGCTGTCAAATTCAAATCAAAGAGTGGTTTCAAAGCATCATATTTAAACCAAACAAAGGTCCCATAGCTCATGACAAAGGTATTGAGATTCTTGAAATCAATTGTCTTGGTAGCATTCATCTGTTCCCAGAGCTTGTTCATCTCTGGTGAAATAAGAGCTTCATTCCAGGCAACCACTATTCGATTGTAACGGAAGAAAGTTGGAATATCTGCGATAGTAATTCCGACTTTTGGATTGGCTTCCATGTTGGCTATGATTTGATCAGCCGGTTTGACAAGCATCTCGATCAATTCTTTCCGCCAAGATTCACCTGCCCAAAAATCTGCTTCTTTAGATTTTTTGGTATGGAAATGGCCAACATAATCATATTGGGAGAGTTGCTCTTTTAAGAGCAGCATTGGCAACACATCTCGTCCAATATTTCCAGTCACCACAACCGTGGCATCTTGGTTACGATTAGAAAGGATTTGCTCAATAGCCTGCTTCTTCTTTTCTACATCTGTCGTGATCCATAAGTCATAAGCGAAATGAAAAGCTTGGAAAGCATCTAGAAATTCTTCTAAGAGGTCCACATAAAAGACATGGAGATGAACCGCAACTTTTCTATCGAAATTCTCTTCCAATTCCTTGTTTTTCAAGTACTTACGCGATAACAAATACGGATAGTCCGGACGATCAATCATAGACATGTGGTTGAGAATCAAATCTAATGGATAGTCCGATATACGTTCCAATTCATCAAAAATGTAAGGAATGATTCCTTCATTATTTGCAATAGTTTTGACTTTGATGAAAGGAACCTTATGACGGAGAATCGCTGTAGGATTGTAGTAAGAAAAGTCCGGATAGAGCATCCCTGTGGTGTCTTCATGAATGGTATCAAAGA
>CAKPXD010000144.1 GCA_934201655.1 uncultured Streptococcus sp.
GTATAATGCTCTCTTTGATACTCTCAAAAAGAACGATGAGGGAGAAGCACAAGACAGTTTTGAAAGTACACTAGTGAAAGCTAGCTTGAAGGAAGCTGAAAAAGGTTCTGTCGACTTTGAACTTCTCAAGAAAGTAGATGACTTAACCAAAGAAAAATCAACTGTCAATAAAGCCATTAAAACAAAAGAACTTGAATTGAAAGAGTTAGTTGCAGAGCGTATCGTACAATTGACAGATGAAGAAGTAGATCAAGTCCTTTACAAAAAATGGTTTGGTTCAGTTCTTGACAAAGTTGAAGAATTAGTCAAATCCCCTCTCAAAGATGAGATTGCAGTCTTAGATGAACTCAATAAGAGGTACTCAGAAACTTTAGATAGTCTAGATGATGAAATCTCTAAACTTGAGAAAGAACTAGAAGAGATGATGAGTGAACTGGTGGTGCTATAATGACAAAAAGTAAACATATACCAAAGAGACGTTTTTCGGGTTTTGATGGGGAGTGGGAACAGAATGAATTTGGAAAAATGTGCCAAAGAATACAAACGGGAACAACTTTATTAGGAAGCGAACAGGGTAAAGGAATTCCGTTACTAAAGATGGGGAATATTCAACGTGGTTATTGGGATTTTACAAAACTTGAAAGATTAAACCAAGAAATCGAATGTGAAAATATAATTAAATATGGTGATTTTCTTTTTAATACCCGAAACACTCTTGAACTTGTGGGTAAAGGAGCAACTTGGTTTATAAAGGAAGGATTGTATGGTTTTAATAGCAACCTAGCTAGAGTTACTCTTGATGATGTGGATACAATTTTTTTCAATTACCTATACAATATCCCAGAGAGTATTCAGCAAGTTAAATCTAGAGCTGTTGGAACGACCAGTGTTGCTGCAATCTATCCAAAAGATATGTCAACAATCAAATTTAAACTTCCAACAATTAATGAGCAGAACAAACTTTGAAATTTCTTCCAAACACTAGACAGACTCATCACCCTCCATCAGCATAAACTTGATAAACTAAAAAATCTCAAGAAAGCTTATCTTGTTGAACTCTTCCCGGCAGAGGGAGAACGAGTACCAAAACGTCGCTTCCTTGGTTTTGAAGAGGAATGGGAAGAGAAGAAGTTGGGTGATGTAGGAAAAACATTTACAGGGTTATCAGGAAAAACAAAAGTGGACTTTGGTCATGGTAATGGGATGTATGTGACCTATCTAAATATCTATTCAAATGAAATTGCAGATTTGAGAGGTCTTGATAAAATTGAAATTGATGACAGACAGACTGAAGTTAAATATGGAGATGTATTTTTTACTACTTCTTCAGAAACACCTGAAGAAGTAGGATTATCGTCTGTATGGAAGTATGATCTATCAAACGTATACTTGAATAGTTTCTGCTTTGGATTCCGCCCTAACGTTAAATTTGATATTGATTTCTTAGCTTATTTACTTAGGTCTCCGGCATTTCGTGCTGGCATGAAATTACTTGCACAAGGTATTTCAAGATACAATATTTCTAAGAACAGAGTACTAGAATTAAATGTTTTATTTCCAACATTAAAAGAACAAGAAAAGATAGGAAAGCAATTAAGTTTATTAGATAAATCTATCTCTCTTCAACAACAAAAACTCGATAAACTAAAAGATATGAAAAAAGCATACTTAAATGAACTCTTTGTCTAAGGATATAGGAAGTCATTCTAGAAAGGAGACCCTATGGGTCGTATCAACAAAGACGCCTCTGAAAAATATTTTCAGGATGAATTTGTCAAGGAATTAAGCAAGTTCAGATGGCAAGCTCCAGATAAACTAAATGGTAATCTTCATAAAGTAACTGTTCAAGATTTGATTGATAACTGGAGAAGTGAACTTAATCGTATTAATGCTGATGTCCTAGAAGGAGTGGCATTAACGGATAGTGAGTTTGAACAAGTTATGTCCAAAGTCAATCAAATCTCCAACAGTTATGAAGCTGCTAAAATCTTATCTATTGAAGGTTCAACTGGGAAGATTGATGGGATTTATCGTGATGATCATCCAGAAGTCACAAGAAAACAAATTACTCTAACTATTTTGAAAAAAGCACAAGTGAGTGGTGGTGACTCAAGTTACCAAGTTGCTCGCGAAGTATCAACACCCAACGGCAATCGATTTGACCTTGTACTTTTAATAAATGGTCTTCCTCTTATCAATATCGAACAAAAACGAAGTGATAAAACACTTGACTTTGCTTTTACTCAATTCAAAGACTATTATCGTGATGGTGAGTACACCAATAATTTCATGGCCTTTTCTCAGATGATGGTCGTATCTTCAGATATTGAAACTAGTTATTTTGCGACTCCAAAATCCATAAATGATTTCAATCCTGCTTTTGTTTTTCATTGGTCTGTTAGTCCAAAAGGTGAAGATGGGAGTCATGTAGGACAACGTATTTTAACAGATTATAGAGAAGTTATTGAACATTTTCTTATGGTCCCAATGGCGCATCAAATGGTTGGGGACTATTTGATTATTGATGAGGACCCTGACAATGAAGAAAACAGATGCCATATGCTGATGCGTCCGTACCAGGTATATGCATTACAAGCGATTGAAAAAGCTGCTTTTGGTTGGGATAATCCAGATAAGATTCCTCACGGTGGTTTTGTTTGGCATACGACGGGATCGGGAAAGACCATTACCAGTTTTAAAACAGCCCAGTTTTTAGCAACTCGAACAGAGTTTGATAAAGTAGTCTTTTTGTTAGACAGAAGAGACTTAGACGAACAAACCTCTAAGGCTTTTAAAGCTTATTCAGCGTATGAATCAGTAGATGTTGATGGAACCAAGAGTACTTATCAATTAAGAAAACAATTGATGTCTTCAAAAAGTGGAATTATTGTTACTACAACTTTTAAACTGAGCATATTAGTAAATGAATTACTAGAGGCTCAAGATACACAATTATCAGATAAGAAAATAGTTTTCATTATTGATGAAGCCCATCGTACGACAATGGGAGAGATGATGGGAACGATTAAAGATTATTTCTTTAAGAACGGCTTGTTCTTTGGTTTTACTGGCACTCCTCTCTTTGACGAAAATAAAGTTAAGGGTAAGATTAATGAAAGAAGTGAGTTAATTAATACAACGGAAAAACTATTTGGTCCTCTATTACATCAATACACTATTGATGAGGCAATTGCGGATGGAAATGTTTTAGGTTTTCACGTTGATTATATTAATACTGGAGAATTCAGTGGATATGACGATCTTCGTGAACAATTAATTGATGTTTTAAAACTTAAATTTCCAGATAAAAGTAATAAAGAAATTGAAAGACAAGTTTATCGTTGGTCTGAGTTAGAAGTTGAGAAAAATGCAGCAAAAGAAGGTGTACTTGTATATCAAGATCCAACTCATATTCCACGAGTTGTTGAAGAAATTTTATCTGGTTGGCAAGAACAGTCTCAGAATGGCGAATTCAATTCAATTTTGACAGTTGCATACAAAGAGCGTGTTGTTGCATACTATCATGAGTTTAAAAAACAAATTAGTGAGAAATTTACGAGTGATGATGATAAACCGAATGTTGCTATGACTTTCAGTTTTGGTAATGATCATGATCCCGATAATATTTCTATTGAAACAATCGAAGAAATGTTTAATGATTATGCTGATTTTACAGGTATTAAGTTCTTAGCGGGTGATAGAATTCGAGGCGAAAATGCCTATTTCGAAGATCTGACAGTACGTGCAAAACGTGGAGGTAGTGGTCGTAATCCTAAAAATATTGATATTCTAATTGTTGCAGATCA
>CAKPXD010000145.1 GCA_934201655.1 uncultured Streptococcus sp.
TGTCCTTTCTAACATCATCTTCTTCATTATATGATAAATCATAATAACTTATAAAACCATACTCAGTAGTTATGTCATCTAGATTAGTATAAGGAAACGAAAAGGGGACCCATTTATATTCCGTCTTATCTTCAGGAAGTGCCTGTACGATCTTCTCACTTTCTAAATCTAAAGCGACTTCTTTTTTATCTTTATCGTTCTCCTTATTTACCAAAGAAAGAACCATATAATCCCTTCCATTATCCGAATATCCTCTTCTTGCCTGAAAGGCCAGTTTATATCTCTGATCATAGGTTTGTAAAAGTTTGACCACATCAATCGTTTTCGGTGGATTCTTCAAATGATTAAGGTCGTAGACATCAAAAGATAATTCAACCGGCTGATTAGATCCTCTACCTACAAATTTAGCATTCTTTGCAACAAAATGATTAGACGAAACATACGAACCATTAGGTCTAGTTGTCTCATAAAAAACATAGCGATTCTGAGGTCCAAAAGTTTCGATTCTTTCTACCTTTGTTTTAACAATCTGTACTTCATGTCCTTCCTTCCACTGAACATATTTAGGCCAGGCATAGGAATAAGCTAAGTACGCAAAGAGAGTTAACAAAATCAAACTCACAATCACCTTAGTTCGAAAGCTGAGGGACTTTAGGTATTTCATTAAGTTAAAATCCTCCTTCTGATATTTTTTGATAAACATCAATATAATCGCTAGCTAACTGCTCACGAGTATAGGTTTTCCTTTGATAATCAACAAGTGCATTTTTATCACTAGCAGCAGCAAGTCCCTCCCAGACTTGATTGCTCCCTATTTGATCAATTGATTTATCTCCCTTCCCTAACAAGTAATTTTTTACTTCTTCTGTGAATGGGCCACTATCGCTTGGTTCATTTCTTAGAACATTTTGGGAGAATTTCACTTCCTCCAAAGCTTTTTTTGGACTTCGTCCTTCTTCCAATGCTTTATGAAATGCTGGGGCTTTTAGTCCTGATCTATCCATATCATGAATCTGTAAAGCTGCCTGAAGATCATATTGAGGTGTGAAACTGGTGGATTTGTATTCATAATGCCCACCAACTGTATGGTAAACCGAACGTCCTCCAATATCAAATAATTTATTTTTTACACCTTCTTTACTTTCATCTATCTTCTTCACTAGTTCATTAGAAGTTTCAAAATATTTACTCACAGCATGAAGTGCATCCAAAGTCACACCTGCTGGTTTAGCTATTTGCCCAGAAAAATAATCCTTATTATTTCTTGCAGCATCAACATAATCGGATACTTCATCCTTATATGTGAAGATATCTGAAAGTAC
Source organism: uncultured Streptococcus sp. (assembly GCA_934201655.1). Classification (GTDB taxonomy): domain Bacteria; phylum Bacillota; class Bacilli; order Lactobacillales; family Streptococcaceae; genus Streptococcus. Next base: position 1,323 of record CAKPXD010000145.1, read on the forward strand.
AGTTATTCCCATTGCAGCCATTGGCCCATAAGGACCTGCTGCAGCAGAAGCACTCATCTTCATAACATTTGACAAAAACTCCAGTCCAGCCTTATTTCGTCTCTCGTTTAGTTGACGTAATCTCTCTGTATATTGATCTCCACTAACTGAAAATTCTTTGTCATAACTATTTACATTTACCTGTCCATCACTTCCAACCTGATGTCGTACCAATTTAAAAGTTAGTCCTTGAGCAGTGAGGTTAAGAGATTTCGTATCTATAACATTTGCTATCACTGATTCTCCCATTGATTGAGGAATTCTGTTTGTTCCTAGTTGATAAACATTCATTCCTTCAAACAACCCCGTCAAAGAGTTTGCTAAGAACAGTTTGTGACGTATATTAGCCAACTCAGGCTCAGATTTCAACAACTCCTCTTTATACTTCTCATAATCCTTAACAGATCCATTTAAAGGAAACTCTGGCTTACTATCAAATGCTTGTGCAATAAGCGATAAACCATATCTATCTCCTCCTTTAATTAATTTTTCTGTGTAGGTTGCTACATCTGATGAATTCTGTGCCTGTAGAGCATCTAAAAAGGTTTTTAAGTTTGAGAAGTCAGTCTTACCTTCTTGAATACGTTCTACTTCCCCATACAGGAAACTATAAGCAATTGTCATCATATTTTCGCTAACATGTGTCGCATTTACTTTTCCAAGATCCTTATAGGGATTAGGAGAATATAAAGCTTCAACAATTTTACCATCTCCTGCGTCACTAATTGCATCAATAGCTTTCAATTGCTCTACTGTAGTAATCCGCTTTTCAGCAATAGCTTTAACTACTGCACTTGGATCCAACTCTCCTAGATATCGTGCATGATTTAACGCTACTTGAATAGCCTCTAAATTTACCTTAACTGTTTTTAAACCATCTAAAAATTGAACAAAATACCCTTGAATAATTTCGTCAGTCTGTACTCGAGTACTACCAGACTGTTCCAATTCTTTAGTAGCATCTTGACATTCAGACAGTACAGAAATTTTCGCTTGGCTCAATATTGTTGCAGCTGTAGCAAAATAGGAATCTAATTTTTTCTGAATAGCTTCTATCTTATTTTTTTGTTCTACTATTAGTTTATTTTTTACACCTTCTGCACCTTCACCTCCGTCCTTCGACCAAACTTCCTTTTCAAATCCCAGACCGTTAAGTAAAGCTTCATAATTCACCATAACAGAACCAAAATCATCGAGGTAAGAAGGATAATCATTGAATACCACCTTTTGAATTTGATTTAACTTATTAACAAACTCAGTAATAGCTACTCCTTCATTTCCTGATACTTTTAATTCGAATTTTTTATATGCATTAGCTATACCTGACTCATATTTTTTTGCGACTTCCTTCATGTTTTTCCCTAACAAAGCAAGTTGAGTCATATCATTAACAGTAATAGTTGACATTAGTTCCCCTTATTTTTCAAAAAATCATAATAACATGGCTGCCTCGGATTGCAACTCTCGGTATTTTGCATTTAATTCCTCAATTATTGTGGATCTTTTATTATTAAAAACCGATTCAATATTCTTCAGAATGTTTTCTTCATCTTCCGTCAAGGTTTGATATTTTTTACCCGCTAAATGGTAGCTTGCCTTAATATTCTCATCACTAACTAAAACATAATCAACTTTCGTTGTAACTCCATTTAATCCAGCAATGACTTTCTCAATTTGGGACATCTTAGATCGAATATAGGCTAATTTAGCTTCCTTTCCCTCGGTATCCATTATTAATACATATCCCATAATCCATCCCCTTCTATTTCATTAATACTTTCACTTTTCTTACAAATCCATCTTCTACATAGTAGTTCACCTGGCTATCAAGTGGTTCTTCACGGACTGGTCGATTGATAACATTTAGGACACTTTGGTCTGTAATCCGCATAGCCACGATCGCTTGTTTGTAGAGTTTGATAGATTTTGATACTTCGTCAATTTTTCGATTCAACTGGCTACCACTCATGGCTACTGTAGCATAGCCTGCACGCGCCCCTTTTTCAAGGACATAGTTCAGACTAGATTGAAGATCCATACTTAGATCATTCATAAGTTCTAGTTGATTGTATAGCACAATCGTTGCTTCATGTTGCGATTTCTGCTGTTCCAATCTCAATTGGATATTTTCTTCCATTTTCTTGATTCCAGCTACATAGTCTTCCTTCGTAGAGAGAATTGTCACACCTTCCATCTCTGGCAATTCATTATAGGCTGGCGCCAACACAATCACCTTTTGCTTACTGTGGGCGATTTGTTTGACGAATTGTATCATCTGCTCTTCCTTATCTGTTAGATAAAGAAGGTTGCCTTTCTTGAGCTCCCATGTCACAGGCTCAACTGTTTCCAGATCCAATCCGAGTGGCACTTTTCCTTCATCCAGCAAGGCTGCTACATC
>CAKPXD010000146.1 GCA_934201655.1 uncultured Streptococcus sp.
GGCGTTTGTAACGAGCTAGGACATCACAAGCGATAGTTGTGTAGGCAGAACCGATATGAAGTTTACCAGATGGATAGTAAATCGGCGTTGTAATATAAAAATTCTTTTCAGACATAATATTTCCTTTCCAGGCTAATGAAACCTGTTTTTCTAACACTTCATTATACCACATTTTTAGTGATTTTCGATAAAGAAATCCATACAAAAAACAAGATAGACAAGCGTCTATCTTGTTTATCTTATTCATAACGAAGTGCTTCGATAGGATCCAGCTTAGAGGCTTTATTGGCTGGTAGAACACCGAATATCATACCGATACCTGCTGAGACCGCTAAACTAAAGAGAGCAATTGGGATGGATACTCCAACTTCGATTCCTGCAATCATGTTTTGAAGAAGAACACCTGCAAGCATAGTCACCCCTGCAGCAAGTACAAGACCAATAAAACCACCTAATAAGGTTAAAATCATGGATTCAATCAAAAATTGAACCAGAATATTAGCCCGTGTTGCTCCTAGTGCTTTCCGTAAACCAATCTCACGGGTACGCTCTGTCACTGAAACAAGCATAATGTTCATAACACCAGTACCACCGACAAAGAGGGAAATACCCGCAATAGCACTAATAATCGTTGTTATGAAGCCAAAGAGTTGTTGAACTTCTTGGAAGGCGGCAGACGCATCTGCAACTTGATATTCCCCTTGTTGAAGACCTGCAATCTCTGTCATTCTTCTTGCCAACTCTGGACCCAAAGTCTGAGTCAAGCTAGTATCATTGACACGGAAGACAATATTTGAAATCTCGTCTGTGTTAAAATTAGCTGCCAAGGAAATATTGGTCGTAATTGGAAGTCCTCCAACACCAAATGCTTTGGCTGCCTTGGCTTCCTTACTTGCATAAACACCAATAACACGGTAACTGATTTCATTTACTTCAATAATCTGATTGAGGGCATCTTTTGCGGAACCAAAAAGGCTATTGGCTAGTTCTTCATCTAGGATGATCACACTTGCGAAATCCTTATAATCTTGCGCCCTTAGACTGCGACCTGCAATGATTTCATTTTCAACCGCATCCATATAGGTGACATTCCCACCAGTCATGTTTGCATGTTCGACCTTTTTATCCTTATAGGTTAAGGTCACATTGGCTGAGTTGGTCACATAATAGCTATCCACTCCCTTGAGCTTAGCAGCTTCCTTGACCCAAGCTTCTTGAGGTTTTGGTGGTTCAACAAAAACTTCTTCTTGACCGCCAGACAAGGTCAGGGCAGATTGTCTTTGTGTAAAGGAACCGTCCTTGCTCTTGGTAGGTGAGAAAAAGACATGGATGTCTTTTTGAGACTTGGTCATGTTTTTATTGACCTGACGAGACATAGAATCTCCTAGGGCCATGATGACAACGACGGATGATACACCGATGATAATCCCAATCATAGTGAGGAAGGAACGCATCTTGTGGGCCATGATGGATGAAAAGGCAAATTTCAGATTCTGCATCTTATTTTTCCTCCTTTTCTACTAGTCCACTATCAGACGAAATGACACCATCACGGATGACAATCTGACGTTTAGCGTAGGCAGCAATTTCAGGCTCATGCGTAACCATAATGATGGTTTTTCCTTCTTTGTTTAATTCAACTAAGAGTTGCATGATCTGATTTCCTGTTTTGGTATCCAGAGCTCCTGTTGGTTCATCTGCCAAGATGATAGAAGGATTGTTAACGAGTGCACGCGCTATGGCCACCCTTTGTTTCTGCCCCCCAGACAACTCCGAAGGTAAATGATGGCTACGATCAGTCAGTTCAACCTTTTCCAGATACTCTTCTGCTAATTTGCGACGTTTTGAAGCTGAAACTCCCGCATAAATCAAGGGAAGTTCGACATTCTGGAGAGCATTCATTTTGGACAAGAGAAAAAATTGCTGAAAGACAAAGCCAATCTCTTGATTCCGCACCTTGGCTAATTGTTTCTCACCCAAACCAGCGACTTCTTTTCCATCTAGAAAATACTGACCACTTGTAGGGGTATCCAACATACCAATAGTATTCATTAGGGTGGACTTACCAGAACCAGATGGTCCCATGATAGCCACGAATTCTCCCTCGTGAACTTCAAGGTTAATGTTTTTGAGAACTTGAAGCTCTTGATCACCATTTCGATAACTACGGCAGATATTTTTGAGGCTAATTAGTTGCTTCATCAGTCTTCACCTCTTTTCCTTCTTGCAAGGAAGCTGTCGGATTACTGATGACTTTTGCTCCATCTGTCAGACCAGATGTGATTTCTTGGTTTTCTGCATCTGCATTGCCCAATCCAACTTCAACCTTTTTGGCCTTTTGATTTTCATCAAGAATCCAAACATAGTTTTTATCTTCTTCCATGACGATACTTGTAATAGGAACAAGCAATGCTTTACTCATACTTTTCACTTCGACACTGACAGAAAAACCTTGTTTCAAATCGCCAATTTCACTAGTTACATCGACCGTATATGGGTATTTAGATCCTGAGTTTGAACCAGCTAAGCTACTGCTTGCTTCACTACTGTTCTTTGGATAATTTGAAATATAGCTAATCTTACCATTCCAAGTTTTATCTGGATAAACCTTAGAAGTAAAGGTAACTTCTTGGCCGACAGAGAGATTTGCAAGGTTGTACTCAGAAAGTTCTCCCTTGACCTGCAAGTTGTCGTTACTAACGATATGTACTAATACTTGGCTATTTCCTGTTGGAGATTTTGAAACATTGCGATTGACTTCGACAACCGTACCTTCTACTGTACTCAAAACTGTAGCGGCATCCAACTGTGCCTGGGCTTTTTCAAGTTGCGCTGCCGCGTCTGCACGAACATCACGCGCATCACTGATTTGTGAATCGATAGAAGCTGTAGCTGATGTAGAAGATTGTGCTGAGGTTTGGTCCGTAGCGCCTTCAATCCCAGCTTGAGGGAGCACAGGTGTTGCTGCGGCGGTATTTCGAGCCTCATTTAATTCATTGATATGACGGTCAGCTTTAGCAACTGCACGACTGGCAGCATCATAGGCAGCCTGAGCTTCTGTACTACTATACTTAACAAGAGCTTGGCCTTCACTTACCTTATCTCCGACAGAGACCGAAACCTCATCCAAGTCACCTTTACTAGCATCATAATAAACATATTGTTCATTTTGAGCTGTTACGGTACCAGATAAGAGAACCGATGAAGCCACTGACCCCTCTTTGGCAAGAACGATTTTTGCAGTTTCATCTTGTGTTGCAGCTTGATTTGGTTGTCTCAATAGAAGGACAGCAGCTGCTCCTACTACAAGAACTGACGTAACTCCTATAGCTGTAAATAGGGGCCATTTTTTAGCTTTTGACTTCTTTTTCATATCCATACCTCTTTTATAAACATATATTAAGATTATAGCACAAGTCCTAAAAATGGACAATTGCTTTCTTACTATCCAAAAACAATCACCAAATCTTTTATTGTTGTGTTAGTTATATAATACAACTTCTTTTTTATTTTTGCAAGTATTTTCTTAAGAAATTTAAGCGTAGCAGATTTTTGCATTGACTTCCAAAAAAAGATAGAATATGACTAGAAAACAATAAAGGAGCTTTCTTATGAGAGAATATGATATTATCGCCATCGGAGGAGGTAGCGGGGGAATTGCTACCATGAATCGTGCTGGTGAACATGGTGCTAAAGCTGCAGTTATTGAGGTAAAGAAATTAGGTGGCACTTGTGTCAACCTCGGCTGTGTCCCTAAAA
>CAKPXD010000147.1 GCA_934201655.1 uncultured Streptococcus sp.
GAGCATAGCCGTTAATGGCTTCTCAATCGTTTCCTAGCTCACTATCTAGTTCAGCTAGTCCAAATATCAGGAGAGGATCATCAGAGTAGCTACGAGCTTCTAAGAGCTTCTCACGCGCAACATCTGTCAATCCTTCCATCTGATATAAATCTGCTTTTAAGGCAAGAGCTGATACGTACCATTCACTTTCTGGACCAATCTTCTCTAAATAATCAAAAGCCTCCTCAATCAATCCATCCTCACCAGCAATTGCAGCTAGATTGATGTAGACTTCTGGAAATTTCGGTGCTAGTTTCTCATAGATTTGTGCTGCCTGTGGATAGAAACCAATCCCTTCGAGATATGCAGCAAGTTCAAGAAGAACTTCATCTGAATCTTCATCTAGGGCTTTTTGGAAAAAAGATTCTGCTTTTGATAAATCTTGTTGCTCCAAGGCTTCGAGCATTTGTTGACTATTGTTCACGATCAGTCTCCTCTACTGGTTCATAAAGTCCACTAACTCCTTTATACCAATCAAAAATTGCTGAGATGACTACTTTTGCGGAAGCGTAGATTGGAATACCTAGCAATACACCCCAAATACCAAACATGGATCCTGAAGTTAACAGTACAAAAAGAATGGTAATTGGGTGAATATTTAATTGACTACCCAAAATCAGTGGAGAAACAAAACGTCCTTCAATAGTTTGCTCTACAATGAAAACGATAATAACTTTTAAGAGCATAACAGGACCAGCAATCAAACCCAAAACAAGGGCTGGAATCATTGCAAGAAAACTACCTAGATAAGGAACTAAATTAAGAATACCAGCTGTAATACCTAAAGTAACAGCATATCGAAGCCCAATTATCTTAAAGAAGATAATAAACATGATAGCTACGATTACAGCCACTGTAATTTGCCCTCGAACATAATTGGAAAGTTGTTGATTGACTTCTGAAAGAACCTTACCAACTGGTTCTCTCAATTTATTTGGTAAGAATTGAGTAATATAGTCTCTAAGTCCTTTTCCGTCTCGAAGGAGATAAAAGAGCATAAATGGCATGATGATCAGAGCGACAATGACCTGTGACGTTCCACTGATAAGAGCACTCACCCAGTTAACAGCCTTAGAAGAAATATTACTTGCCCAAGCAGTTGCCTGTGTTGAAAAATTAGCTAAAACTTGCTCCAGTTGGGGTCTAAAGTCATCTGGCAAACGCTTGGTTACAAGGTCATTAATGACTCTATCAGCATCCTCGAGATAACTTGGGACATTTTGTGCAAAAATTACTACTTGACGTTGAAGGTTTGGAATTGCAACGGCTAGTCCAATAATCAAGAGAATGGCAATAATGACGAAGATAATACTAATGGCTAAGACACGGTTAATCTTGTACTTCTCCATCAGATCTACTAGTGGATTTAAGAGGTAAAAAAGTAGACCCGATAAGATAACCGGCAACATCACTACTGATAAAAAGTCTATAACTGGGAAAAATAAAAAGCTAATTTTACTGAGAATAAAAATATTGAGACCTAATAACAAGGTCACCAAGAAAACAGTGGTCGCTTTATTGTCTAAAAACCATTTAAAAAACCAAGATAAGGTAAAGTGTTTCTCTTTTTGTTCCATTTTTTCTTCCTTTCCTTTGTCCTAACATTATACCATGTTTTAAGAAAAATAAGGTTTTTTTATAGTCTTTTAGCAAGGGATAAATTTGTTTTATTGACAAGGGAAGAGCTATTTGACTGACTTAGATTTTTCATCTAGCAGGCCATTTTATGTTATAATTGAATTATCTTTTTCTAGAGGTATGAATATGAAAGAAATAGTATATTTTGGAACCTATACACGACGTATTTCTCAAGGGATTTACAAGGCTGATTTTGATACTGAGACTGGCAAACTCTCAAATCTAGAACTCTTTGCAACCGAGCCAAGTCCAACCTACCTAGCCTTTGATCAGCATAAGCATCTCTATACTGTCGGAAGCCACGATGACAAAGGTGGAATCGCAGCATATAAAACGGATGGTGCCCTCCTGAATCACGTCGTTGAAGAAGGTGCTCCTCACTGCTACGTTGCAGTCGATGAGACACGGAGTCTAGTCTATGGCGCTAACTATCATAAAGGTCAAGTTCTAGTCTATAAACGTAAAGAAGATGGCTGTCTTGAATTGGCAGACAAAGTTCAACACACTGGCCATGGTCCACATGAAAACCAAACTTCTCCCCACGTACACTACACCGATTTAACACCAGACCAATATTTGGTAACTTGTGACTTGGGTACTGACGAGGTCATTACCTATGATGTCGATCTAGAAGGAAAGTTGACGAAACTAGCAACTTATAATTGTAATCCCGGCGCTGGTGCTCGTCACCTTGTTTTCCACCACCACTACAAGATTGCTTATCTCATCTGTGAACTCAACAGTACGATTGAAGTATTGATTTACGATGGTGTTGGAGAATTTGAACAAATGCAGGTCATTTCAACCTTACCAGATGACTATAGTGGCTTTAATGGTACTGCGGCTATTCGTCTTTCTAAAGATGGTAAATTCCTCTACGCTTCTAACCGAGGCCATGATTCTATCGCTGTTTATAGCATTTTAGCAGATGGAAGCTTGGAATTATTAGAGATCGTTCCAACCAATGGGAAAAATCCACGTGATTTTGATTTGTCACCTGACCAAGAATTCCTTATCGCTGTTCACCAGGATTCTGATAATGCGACTGTCTTTAAGCGCAATCCTGAAACTGGTAGACTTGCAGAACTCTCTAATGAATTTCATGTTCCTGAAGCAGTCTGCATAAGTTTCAATAAATAGGGCATAAAAAAATGAACTTGTTTTACAAGTTCATTTTTTATTTTATAATTTATTTCCGACATTGATACGGTTAATAGCACGTTGCAATGCAATTTTAGCACGGCGCTCTTGGTCGATTAAGTGTTTGTCTTGTGCTTCTTCGATTTCACGTTCTGCACGAAGTTTAGCACGTTCTGCACGACTAACATCAATATCGCGCGCACGTTCAGCTGAGTCAGCAATAATGGTAATGACATTATTAGCAATCTCAATGATTCCTCCGTTTACTGCAATCCAGTTCACATGAGTATCATCATCGATGCGTTTAACCTTTACTTCATCAACTGCTAGAACCGCAATCATATTTTCATGTCGTGGCAAGATCCCCATCTCACCATCCAGAGTTCGTACCGATACAAAGCTGGCATGGTGATCATAGACGAGGCCATCTGGTGTCACGATCTGGACAGTTAAATGTGCCATAGATCACCTCTTAAAATCCCATTTTTTCAGCCTTAGCAATAACGTCTTCGATTGAACCTACCCCACGGAAGGCATCTTCTGGCAAATGATCGTATTTACCGTCAAGAATTTCCTTGAAGCCACGAACAGTTTCAGCTACTGAAACATAAGATCCTGGTTGACCAGTAAATTGTTCTGCAACGTTGAAGTTTTGTGACAAGAAGAACTGAATACGGCGTGCACGAGCAACCAAAGTCTTTTCTTCGTCAGAAAGTTCATCCATACCAAGGATGGCAATAATATCTTGCAACTCATGGTAGCGTTGAAGAACACGTTTCACTTCAGCAGCTACTGCATAGTGCTCTTCTCCAACAATTTCAGGTGCCAAGGCACGTGAGCTTGAAGCAAGTGGGTCAACGGCTGGGTAGATCCCCAATTGAACCAATTTAC
>CAKPXD010000148.1 GCA_934201655.1 uncultured Streptococcus sp.
TTGCGTTTGATAAGTTTGATGAGATTATTAGTCGCTTCCAATTTTGCGTTGGAATAGGATAACTGAAGGGCATTGACGATTTTCCCTTTGTCCTTTAGAAATGTTTTAAAGACAGTCTGAAAAAGAGAATGAACCTTCTTTATATTGTCTTCAATGAGTCCGAAAAATTTCTCTGGTTCCTTATTCTGAAAGTGAAAAAAGCAAGAGTTGACAGAGATGATAGTGGTGTTTCAAGTCTTCTGAATAGCTCCAAAGCTTGTCTAGGATTTCTTTATTGGTTAAGTGTATACGAAAAGTAGGGCGATAAAAACGCTTATCACTGAGTTTACGACTATCCTGTTGAATGAGCTTCCAGTAGCGCTTGATAGCTTGAGTTCTGCCCTCAAGAACAGTGATGATATTGAGCTTTTCAAAATCTTGCGCAATAAAACTCATCTTTCCCTTAGTGAAGGCATACTCGTCCCAGGACATAATCTCAGGCAGACGAGAAAAATCATGCTTAAAACGGAAGTCATTGAGTTTGCGAATGACAGTTGAAGTTGAAATAGACAGCTGATGGGCAATGTCAGTCATAGAAGTCTTTTCAATTAGCTTCTGGGCAATCTTTTGGTTGATGATACGAGGGATTTGGTGATTTTTCTTGACTATAGGAGTCTCAGTGACCATCATTTTAGAGCACTGATAGCACTTAAAACAGCGTTTTTTAAGGAGAATTCTAGTAGAACATACCAGTCGTTTCAAGGTAAGGGATTTTAGAAGGTTTTTGAAAGTCATATTTCTTCATTTGGCTTCCGCAATCAGGACAAAGTGGGGCATCATAATCCAATTTAGCGATGATTTCCTTGTGGGTATCCTTATTGATGATGTCTATAATTTGGATATTAGGGTCTTTGATATCGAGTAGTTTTATGATAAAATGTAATTGTTCCATATGGCTCTTTCTAATGATGGTTTGGTTGCTTTTCATTATAGGTCATATGGGACTTTTTTTCTACAACAAAATAGGCTCCATAATATCTATAGGGGATTAACCCACTACAAATATTACAGAGCCAAAATAAATAGTTTAACTAAAAGAAGATGGTGTCACCATCTTCTTTTTAATTTATAAACATGTGGAATTTTTCTATAAATAGAGAGAAAAGAGTAAATATTTGTATCTTGCCTTGTAAAGTGTTAATATAAGAAGTAATGACTAAATTTAGATAAATAAAGGGATTAAAATGAAAAATAAAAAAGAAGTCTATGGATTTCGTAAAAGCAAAGTTGCGAAAACTTTGTGTGGTGCTGTTTTAGGAACGGCTTTGATTGCTTTTGCAGACAAAGCAGTATTTGCTGATGAAGTTACAGAGACAACTAGTACAAGTACAGTTGAGGTAGCTACTACAGGAAACCCGGCCACAAATTTACCTGAAGCTCAGGGTGAAATGAGCCAAGTTGCCAAAGAAAGCCAAGCTAAGGCTGGTACTAAAGACTCAGCTTTGCCAGTAGAAGTATCATCAGCTGATTTGGATAAAGCAGTTGCCGATGCAAAATCTGCAGGAGTTAAGGTAGTTCAAGATGAAACAAAAGACAAAGGAACTGCCACAACTGCTACAGACAATGCTCAAAAACAAGATGAGATTAAAAGCGACTATGCTAAACAGGCTGAAGAAATAAAGACAACGACTGAAGCATATAAAAAGGAAGTCGCAGCTCATCAGGCTGAAACAGATAAAATCAATGCTGAAAACAAAGTAGCGGATGACAAGTATCAAAAAGATCTAAAAAGTCATCAAGAAGAAGTTGAAAAAATCAATACTGCCAATGCGGCAGCTAAGGCAGAATATGAGGCTAAGCTAGCACAATATCAAAAAGATTTAGCAACTGTCAAAAAAGCAAACGAAGATAGTCAACAGGATTATCAAAATAAACTTTCAGCTTACCAGACAGAATTAGCTCGAGTACAAAAAGCTAATGCTGAAGCTAAAGAGGCATATGATAAAGCAGTAAAAGAAAATACTGCAAAAAATGCAGCGCTTCAAGCTGAAAATGAAGCGATTAAACAACGTAATGAAACTGCAAAAGCAACTTATGAAGCGGCGATGAAGCAGTATGAAGCAGACCTTGCATCTATTAAGAAAGCCAAGGAAGATAATGATGCTGATTATCAAGCTAAATTAGTAGCTTACCAGGCAGAGTTGGCACGTGTTCAAAAGGCAAATGCTGAAGCTAAAGAAGCTTATGATAAAGCAGTAAAGGAAAATACAGCTAAAAACACAGCCATTCAAGCTGAAAATGAAGCGATTAAGCAACGTAACGCCACTGCAAAATCGACTTATGACGCAGCGGTGAAGAAATACGAAGCAGATTTGGCGGCAGTTAAGCAAGCAAATGCTACCAATGAAGCAGACTACCAAGCTAAGCTAGCCGAATACCAGACGGAATTAGCTCGCGTTCAAAAAGCTAATGCCGATGCAAAAGCAGCCTATGAAAAGGCTGTTGAAGACAACAAGGCAAAAAATGCTGCGCTCCAAGCTGAAAATGAAGAAATCAAGCAACGCAATGCCGTGGCTAAAACAGATTATGAAGCTAAATTAGCAAAATATGAAGCAGATCTTGCCAAATATAAGAAAGAGTTGGCAGCTTATACTGCAGCACTCGCAGAAGCGGAGAGTAAAAAGAAACAAGATGGTTATCTTTCAGAACCAAGATCACAATCGTTGAACTTTAAATCAGAACCAAATGCAATACGAACAATTGATTCATCTGTACATCAATATGGGCAGCAGGAATTGGATGCTTTGGTAAAATCATGGGGGATTTCGCCAACAAATCCTGATAGGAAAAAATCTACAGCATATTCATATTTCAATGCAATCAATTCGAATAACACTTATGCAAAGCTTGTATTAGAAAAGGATAAACCAGTCGATGTTACCTATACTGGTCTAAAAAATTCAAGTTTTAATGGTAAGAAAATTTCAAAAGTAGTTTACACTTACACATTAAAAGAAACAGGTTTTAACGATGGAACCAAAATGACTATGTTTGCCTCGAGTGATCCAACTGTGACAGCATGGTATAATGATTATTTTACTTCTACAAACATTAATGTAAAAGTCAAGTTTTATGATGAAGAAGGTCAACTTATGAATCTCACAGGAGGATTAGTTAATTTTTCATCTCTAAATAGAGGTAACGGTAGTGGGGCAATTGATAAAGATGCAATTGAAAGTGTTAGAAACTTTAACGGTCGATATATTCCAATTTCTGGTTCATCTATCAAGATTCATGAAAATAACTCTGCTTATGCAGATTCATCAAATGCAGAAAAATCGCTAGGCGCTCGTTGGAATACATCGGAATGGGATACAACCTCTAGTCCAAATAATTGGTACGGAGCTATTGTCGGTGAAATAACTCAATCGGAGATTAGCTTTAATATGGCTTCTTCTAAAAGTGGAAATATTTGGTTTGCTTTCAATTCAAACATTAATGCAATTGGGGTTCCGACGAAACCTGTTGCACCAACAGCTCCAACTCAACCAATGTATGAGACAGAGAAACCATTGGAGCCAGCACCAGTAGTACCAACATATGAAAATGAGCCAACTCCGCCAGTTAAGACTCCAGATCAACCGGAGCCGTCAAAACCGGAAGAGCCAACATATGAGAC
>CAKPXD010000149.1 GCA_934201655.1 uncultured Streptococcus sp.
GGGCTAACCTTTGCCTGCCTATCTTTGATTGTTATCATTGTTGCTATGATTTTGATCTTTGTAGCCCAAAAAGGCTTGTCAACCTTCTTTGTTAATGGTGTGAATATCTTTGATTTTCTTTTTGGTGCAACTTGGAATCCGTCAGGTAAACAATTTGGTGCCCTTCCAATGATTTTAGGTTCCTTTATTGTTACCATCCTGTCAGCTCTTATTGCAACACCATTTGCCATTGGTGCAGCAGTATTTATGACAGAGGTGTCTCCAAAAGGAGCTAAGATTTTGCAACCTGCTATTGAACTCTTAGTTGGGATTCCTTCAGTAGTTTATGGATTTATCGGTTTGCAGGTCGTGGTACCATTTGTACGTACTGTCTTTGGTGGAACAGGTTTCGGTATTTTATCAGGAATTTTCGTTCTCTTTGTTATGATTTTGCCGACTGTAACCTTCATGACAACAGATAGCCTACGTGCGGTTCCTCGTCACTACCGTGAAGCAAGTTTAGCTATGGGAGCTACTCGTTGGCAGACTATCTGGCGTGTAACCTTGAAGGCTGCACGTTCAGGTATTTTTACGGCAGTAGTCTTCGGAATGGCGCGTGCCTTTGGTGAAGCCCTGGCGATTCAGATGGTTGTTGGTAACTCAGCAGTTGTTCCAACTTCATTGACGACACCAGCAGCGACTCTGACATCTGTATTGACCATGGGAATCGGAAATACTGTTATGGGAACTGTTGATAATAATGTTCTTTGGTCACTGGCCTTAGTATTGCTTTTGATGAGCTTGGCCTTTAACAGTGTCATTAAACTGATTACAAAAGAGAGAGGAAAGAAAAACTATGCACGCTAAGAAATTAGATAAACTTGCAACAGCTGTCCTCTACACCATCGCAGGAATCATTGTGACCATTCTAGCTTCCTTGATTCTTTATATCTTGGTTCGAGGCTTGCCACATGTTTCTTGGTCTTTCTTGACAGGAAAATCATCCTCCTATCAAGCAGGTGGCGGTATTGGAATTCAGCTTTATAATTCCTTTTTCCTTTTGGTGATTACCTTATTCATCTCTGTACCTCTATCAATGGGAGCTGGAATTTTCCTAGCAGAGTATGCTAAAAAAGGTCGTATTACCAATTTCGTTCGTACCTGTATTGAAATCTTATCTTCTCTACCATCTGTTGTTGTAGGTCTCTTTGGTTACCTCATCTTTGTAGTCCAGTTTGAGTATGGATTTTCTATTATTTCTGGTGCCTTGGCTTTGACCGTCTTTAACCTACCTCAGATGACTCGTAATGTTGAAGATAGTTTGAAGCACGTTCACCATACGCAACGTGAAGCTGGTTTGGCGCTTGGACTTTCTCGTTGGGAAACAGTCCTACATGTCGTGATTCCTGAAGCTCTTCCTGGAATTGTAACGGGGATCGTGCTTGCATCAGGTCGTATCTTTGGTGAAGCTGCAGCCCTTATCTACACAGCAGGTCAATCGGCACCAGCTCTTGACTGGTCTAACTGGAATGTTCTCAGCGTAAGTAGTCCAATCTCAATCTTCCGTCAAGCAGAAACCTTGGCTGTCCATATCTGGAAAGTCAATAGTGAAGGAACTATTCCTGATGGAACACTTGTTTCAGCAGGTTCTGCTGCGGTGCTCCTAATCTTTATCTTAATCTTTAACTTTGGAGCACGTAAACTCGGAAGCTATCTACATAAGAAATTAACCGCAGCCTAAAGGAGAAGCCATGTCAAAATATAATTGGGATGAAAGGCATATCATTACTTTTCCAGAAGAAAAAGTGGCCCTCTCTACGAAGGATTTACATGTTTACTACGGTAAGAATGAATCCATCAAGGGCGTGGATATGCAATTCGAAAAAAATAAAATTACAGCTTTAATCGGTCCATCAGGATCAGGTAAATCAACCTACCTACGCAGTCTCAACCGTATGAATGATACCATTGATATTGCTAAAGTTACAGGCCAAATTCTCTATCAAGGAATTGACGTTAACCGTCCTGAGATCAATGTTTATGAAATGCGTAAACATATTGGAATGGTTTTTCAACGTCCAAACCCATTTGCTAAATCAATCTACCGTAACATCACCTTTGCACACGAACGTGCAGGTGTTAAGGATAAAAAAGTCCTTGATGAAATTGTAGAAACCTCTCTTCGTCAGGCCGCCCTCTGGGATCAGGTCAAAGACGACCTCCATAAGTCAGCCTTGATGCTTTCAGGTGGTCAGCAGCAACGTCTCTGCATTGCTCGTGCTATTTCTGTAAAACCAGATATTCTCTTGATGGACGAGCCGGCGTCAGCCTTGGATCCGATTGCGACAGCTCAGCTTGAGGAAACTATGCTTGAGTTGAAGAAGGATTTTACCATCATTATCGTAACCCACAGTATGCAACAGGCTGCGCGTGCAAGTGACTATACTGGATTTTTCTACTTAGGTGATTTGATTGAGTACGATAAAACGTCAAACATTTTCCAAAATGCCAAGCTACAGTCTACCAATGACTATGTAACTGGACACTTTGGTTAGAAAGGAAACAGTATGACAGAACCGATTTTACAGGTCAAAGACCTGTCTGTTTATTACAACAAAAAGAAGGCCTTGAATAGTGTTTCCTTATCTTTCCAACCTAAGGAAATTACAGCCCTTATCGGTCCCTCTGGATCTGGGAAATCAACCCTGCTCAAGGCTATTAACCGAATGGGTGACCTTAATCCTGAAGTGACGACAACTGGATCAGTGGTTTATAATGGGCACAATATCTATAGTCCGCGTACCGACACGGTTGAATTACGTAAGGAAATTGGAATGGTCTTCCAACAACCCAATCCCTTCCCAATGTCTATCTACGAAAATGTTGTTTATGGACTAAGAATTAATGGAGAGAAAGACAAGCAAGTCTTGGACGAAGCTGTGGAGAAAGCTTTACAGCGTGCTTCAATCTGGGATGAGGTCAAAGATCGCTTGCATGATTCAGCAATTGGTCTATCAGGTGGACAACAACAACGTGTCTGTGTAGCCCGTGTTTTGGCAACCAGTCCAAAGATTATCCTCTTGGATGAGCCGACCTCAGCCTTAGACCCTATCTCAGCTGGAAAAATCGAAGAAACCCTATATAGTCTTAAGGACAAGTACACCATGCTATTGGTTACTCGTTCCATGCAGCAAGCATCTCGAATCTCTGATAAAACAGGCTTTTTCCTCAATGGAGATTTGATTGAATTTAACGATACCAAGGAAATGTTCCTCTATCCACAACATAAGGAAACAGAAGATTACATTTCAGGTAAATTTGGATAAGGAGAAAAAGATGTTACGATCTCAATTTGAAGAAGATTTAGAGAAATTGCATAACCAATTCTACGCCATGGGACAAGAAGTTCTTTCCCAAATCAATCGTACTGTACGTGCTTTTGTCACCCATGACCGTGACTTGGCTAAAGAAGTCATTGAGCAAGACGCAGAAGTCAATGAATACGAATTGAAACTTGAAAAGAAATCATTTGAAATCATTGCCCTTCAACAGCCGGTATCACAAGATTTACGTACAGTTCTAACAGTTCTAAAGGCTGTTTCTGACTTGGAACGTATGGGTGACCACGCTGTTTCCATTGCTGAGGCAACCATTCGTATGAAGGG
>CAKPXD010000150.1 GCA_934201655.1 uncultured Streptococcus sp.
CATTAAAAAAGGCTTTCCAAGATTTTTGGAAAGCTTTTTTTCTTGAACAATATTAGTATCAGTTATTTTTTAAGTTCACTTCAGAAACTATCCTGAATCAATAAAATCTTAAGGAACTTATTTGATTTATTATGATAGATAATAAGAAAGAAATATGGTATAATATAGGGTGAGACCTTATGAATAAATAGTGAAAGAGTATATAAAAAATAATGAAAAAAATTGTCATTAACGGTGGACGCCCATTAAAGGGTGAGATAACCATTAGCGGAGCGAAAAATAGTGTAGTAGCTCTGATTCCAGCTATTATTTTGTCAGATGATGTAGTTATTTTGGACTGTGTTCCAGACATCTCTGATGTTGCTAGTTTGGTTGATATCATGGAAATTATGGGTGCTAGTGTAAAGCGCTATGATGATGTTTTGGAGATTGATCCTCGTGGTGTTCAAAACAAACCAATGCCATATGGTAAAATCAACAGTCTTCGCGCATCCTATTATTTCTACGGTAGTCTTCTTGGACGTTTCGGTGAAGCAACAGTAGGTTTACCTGGTGGATGTGACTTAGGACCTCGTCCGATTGACTTGCATTTAAAAGCCTTCGAAGCTATGGGTGCTAAGACAACCTATGAGGGAGACAATATGAATCTCTCAACAAACGGCTCTAGATTACAAGGTGCACATATTTATATGGATACTGTTAGTGTTGGAGCAACTATTAACACAATGCTTGCAGCAGTAAAAGCCCAAGGACGTACAGTCATTGAAAACGCGGCTAGAGAGCCTGAAATCATTGATGTAGCTACATTGTTAAATAATATGGGAGCTCATATTCGTGGTGCAGGTACAGATATGATTACTATCGATGGTGTTGAATCTCTACACGGCACACGCCATCAAGTAATTCCTGACCGTATTGAAGCAGGGACTTATATTGCAATGGCTGCTGCTGTGGGACAAGGAATTCGTATTAACAATGTACTTTATGAACACTTAGAAGGTTTTATTGCAAAACTTGAAGAGATGGGTGTTCATATGACGGTTTCTGAAGACAGTATCTACGTTGAAGAACAAACAAATCTTAAGGCTGTTAATATCAAAACAGCTCCATATCCAGGATTTGCTACAGACCTTCAACAGCCTATTACCCCTCTTTTGTTGAAAGCTGAAGGACGAGGAACATTGATCGATACAATTTATGAAAAACGTGTCAATCATGTCTTCGAATTAGCCAAAATGAATGCAGATATTTCTACAACGAATGACCATATTTTCTACAAGGGTGGCAATCCTTTACACGGTGCAAGTGTAAGAGCCACTGACTTACGTGCAGGAGCTGCCTTGGTTATTGCCGGATTAATGGCTGAAGGTAGAACAGAAATTACTAGTGTAGAGTTCATTTTAAGAGGCTACTCAAATATTATTGAAAAATTACGTAACCTTGGAGCAGATATTGAGCTAATCGAGGATTAGCCATTTTGAGGAACACAATGAATATCTGGACAAAATTAGCAATGTATTCTTTCTATGAGACGGAACGTTTGTATTTCCGTCCATTCTTTTTTACGGATGTAGATGACTTTCATGCTCTAGCATCAGACCCTGAAAATCTCCAATTTATTTTTCCTACGCAAGCCAGCATTGAGGAAAGTCAATATGCTCTTGCTAACTACTTTATGAAATCACCCTTGGGAATTTGGGCGATTTGTGATAAGAAAGCACAGAAGATGATTGGAGCCATCAAGTTTGAAAAGCTAGACGAAATCCGTAAAGAAGCAGAAATTGGCTATTTTTTAAGGAAAGACTATTGGTCTCAGGGATATATGACGGAAGCAGTTACCAAATTACGCGATTTGTCTATGAATCAGTTTGAATTAAAGCAACTTTCTATTGTGACGCATTTAGAAAATAGTGCTAGTCAAAAGGTTGCACAAAAATCAGGCTTCGTTCTATATCGTCGTTTCAAGGGTAGTGATCGATATACTCGTAAGATGCGGGATTATCTAGAATTTCGCTATACAAAAGGAGAGCTAAATGAGTAAACACCAAGAGATTTTAGCTTATTTAGAAGAATTACCAGTCGGAAAACGGGTTAGCGTTCGGAGTATTTCCAATCGCTTGGGAGTTAGTGATGGTACGGCTTATCGTGCTATCAAAGAGGCTGAAAATAGAGGTTTAGTTGAAACACGTCCTAGAAGTGGGACTGTTCGAGTAAAGTCAAAAAAAGTTGCTATTGAAAGATTGACCTTTGCAGAAATCGCAGAAGTCACTGGTTCAGAAGTTTTAGCTGGTCAAGCTGGTTTGGACAGAGAATTTAGTAAATTTTCCATCGGAGCGATGACTGAGAAGAATATCCTTTCTTACCTTCATGATGGTGGGCTAGTCATTGTCGGTGACCGAACACGCATCCAGTTGTTAGCACTAGAAAACGAAAATGCTGTCTTGGTAACAGGTGGATTTGAAGTTCATAAAGATGTTTTGGATGCTGCTAATAAGAAAAATATCCCAGTGTTACGCAGTAAACATGACACATTTACCGTTGCGACCATGATTAACCGTGCTCTTTCAAATGTTCAGATTAAGACGGATATTTTAACGGTCGAAAAGATTTATCGTACTAGTCATGAATATGGATTTCTACAGGAAACGGATACTGTCAAAGATTATCTAGATTTGGTTCGAAAGAATAGGACCAGTCGTTTCCCTGTCATCAATCAACACCAGGTTGTCGTTGGGGTAGTTACCATGCGTGATGCTGGAGATAAATCTCCTGGAACGACCATTGATAAGGTCATGACAAGAACAGTCTACATGACAGGTTTAGCAACGAATGTCGCTAACGTTAGCCAGAGAATGATTGCTGAAGACTTTGAAATGGTACCCGTTGTTCGTAGCAATCAAACTTTGCTAGGTGTCATTACTAGACGGGATGTCATGGAAAAAATGAGTCGCTCTCAGGTATCGGCTCTACCAACATTTTCAGAACAGATTGGTCAGAAATTATCTTATCATCATGATGAAGTTGTCATTACAGTCGAACCCTTTATGTTAGAAAAAAATGGTGTTCTGGCTAATGGTGTTCTTTCGGAAATATTGACTCATATGACGCAAGACTTGGTTGTTAATAGCGGGCGTAA
This sequence comes from uncultured Streptococcus sp., assembly GCA_934201655.1. Lineage (GTDB taxonomy): Bacteria > Bacillota > Bacilli > Lactobacillales > Streptococcaceae > Streptococcus. The sequence goes on from CAKPXD010000150.1 coordinate 3,137, forward strand.
CCTCATCATTGAACAAATGTTGATTTACTTCTTACAGGCTGTTCAGATTGATGATGTTCTACGTATTCAAGCTAGAATTATTCATCATACGAGACGATCGGCTATTATTGATTATGACATTTATCTCAATCATCAAATTGTATCAAAAGCAAATGTAACTGTAAAAATTAATTAGAATCTAGGAGAAAACATGATTACATTAAAATCAGCTAGAGAAATCGAAGCTATGGATAAGGCTGGTGATTTTCTTGCAAGTATCCACATTGGCTTGCGTGATATCATTAAGCCAGGTGTTGATATGTGGGAAGTAGAAGAGTATGTACGCCGTCGTTGTAAAGAAGAGAATTTCCTTCCACTACAGATTGGTGTTGATGGGGCAATGATGGACTATCCATATGC
>CAKPXD010000151.1 GCA_934201655.1 uncultured Streptococcus sp.
TGTTTTTGGTTGTTTTTATCTAATCTCTGTTATGTTATTGAAACTTCTTGCTCCCATCGTCTGAGGACATCCTTTAAAGGCTCATCTAGATAGGTATAGGCCTTTTTCTTAATCCAATCAGGTATACCATAAGCAGCCTCTGCTATACTTCCTGTGATGGCAGCAAGAGTATCACTATCCCCACCAAGAGAGATGGCATTTCTAATTGCATCTTCAAAATCTGTACTTTCAAGAAAAGCAATGATAGCTTGAGGTACCGTATCCTGGCAAGTTTCATTGAAACGATAAGTAGGACGAATGTCATCTAGTTTTTGAGAAAGATTATATCCATACTCTTCCTCTATGTATTCCCTGATGCGTCTCTTACATTCTGTAGGATTATCGTTGATTGGTTGCTCATAGTCGCCACTATAGCCTCCAAAGTAATAGCGACACATAAAGATAGCATCAGACGTCGCCATAGCTCCTTTGACACCCTCTGGATGGTTATGAGTCACCTCTGCAGAAAGTCGTGCAAGAGCTCTTCTGGACGGCCAGGCTCCTGTTCTGGCACAGAAACTACAATCCATGACCCAAGCACAAGGAGAAACACGCATGGCAGAGCCATTGCCAAAGCTATTATAAGGGGAACCATCATTGCTTTGAATCCATGTATTAAACCTAGGCCCGTACCCAGCATCGGGATACATCCTACCATATTTCTTCATGGCATCAATAAAGTCATCCTTCTGACCACCATTTAGAATTGCTTCAGCAACAGCACAGGTCATAACAGTGTCATCTGTGAAAAAACAATCCTCACGAAATAATGGAAAGTCTTTCGTTTTAATATTGCCCCATTCGTAAACAGAACCTACAATGTCTCCTACTATTGCTCCTAACATAAGATTTCTCCTTACAGCATATCAGATTTCCAATGGATCACTCTTTAAAAATGGTACCACCAAATCAACCCACTCTTGAGGTAGATAAGCCGATAAATAGCCGTGGTTATACCCCTTTGCTTCATACAGGATCGTGTTGGGATGTAGCTGCTGAAATAATTTCGCCGATGCTTTCACACAGTTCAATTCTTTTTCACCGTAGATATACAGAACCTGCGCCTTACTAGCAGAAATCGTGCCCTTTAGCTTGTAACGTCCCATATAGGTTTTGTAAATGGTCACCAATGTTTTGATAGGTGTCCTTGGCAGATCCTCCAAATAATATGCTTTTATTTCCTCTGGATAAGCCAGTTTAGGATAGAGTTTGTCCATCATGCTTAATTGAAGTTTGCAAGAGAATTTACTGAACATCAATTTACCAAATAGAGCTACTAGAAAGATGCTGATTTTAGCTAACCTTGGTTGAGGAATACAGAGGCTTCCATCTATGATGGCCTTCTCAGCTATCTCGCTGTCTAATGACAAAAGTTCCATAGCAATTTGACCACCAAGAGAAACGCCACCGATCGCAAACAACTTCCCACCACAGTTTGCTTTGACGTAGTCTAGGATCTCCAAAGCAGAATCTTCCGTAGAAACATAATCGAGTTGATATTCTTCACCGTGGCCATTCAAAGTGGGTAGAATAACACGGTAGTCTTCTGACAAAATCCGTGCTTGACGAAGATAATTCCACCAAGAACTGCCACCGCCATGTATCAGTAAGATAGGAGGCAAATTCTTATCACCAAATTCATGGAATTTCATGTTTAAACTCCTTACTGTGAGACTTTCACTAGATACATCCTTGTTAAATCATATTGAACAAGCAGTGATACTGCCTCAACATGTGTGCTAGAAAGCATCTATATGATAGAACGAAAAGTGACTAGCTTGGCTTTGTTATTATATGATTGAACGAATTCATCACTCTAAGAAATGTAAAAACCTACCGACAAGTCTTCATCAGATTCATGTGGTTTCCAAGCTACATTAAAACCGTATCTATCGCTCCAATCTGGATGCCAGTCGTTATAATATGGGACACGGCTGTATTTGCCAAGTGTCACTTCATCCTCCTCTGATGATTCCTGACAGGTTATCCCAAACTGGATACCATCAAGTTCCCAGGAATTTCCCCAAACATATTCATCAGAAATGACATCAACCCAGCGGGAAGCGTCAATCTCAAAGTCAGTACATAACTTCAACGATTGGAAAGTACTATAGTGCATATTGTAAGGTTTGATATGTACAGCGCAGTCAACGTGATACTTTTCATAATTGGTATTCAATAGGACAACCTTCATTGGAATGGGAACACCATTCAGTTCCAACCACCAGTATCCAAGTTTATTGTGCAAAATATCAAAATAGTCGTCTGCTGCTACTGATTTAGATAAATCATCTATTTGCAAACATCGACCTGACCTCAATAATTCCGCTGCAATTCCCTTTGCTTTCTCTTTATCAAAATCAGAATAACGCTTAATCACACGCTTTAACTTGTCAATTGGATATGAGAGGTCTTTTTGCGAAGCCTGAAATATCTTCACAACATGAGCAACCTTTTCAATGTCGTTGATTCCAACAGGTACAACCACAAAATGGTCTTCCCTGATTGATTCATCCTCACAAATATAGATGTACTCCTCACCAAACTCTGAGAAAGTGACTGATGCAACTCTATAAACTATATCTGATGAATTTGAATCACTTTCTTGATTAGTTAGCTCCTTCTCTTTACTATCTAAATCTATCCACTTATAGAAAGTATAACGATTTGGATTCTCATCCTCACCGAATACCATCAAACTATGACAATTTGGACATTGCCAGGCATAGTATGAAGCATCAGAAATATCATAATAATCAATCTTATTATTTTCATCTGCGGTATCCGTTATCTCTTCCCACAACTCATCCGAGAATACTGAAAAAGCATTCGGGTCTGGGGCAGCATGGTCATTCATTGGATATCCGCATTGACAAGTCCACTTACCCATAATATAACTCCTACAGCTAGTAACCAATCATACCGTTTATCGTTTTAGCTTATTATACCACGAAACAACACAAAAAACCGCAACCTTTCGATTGCAGTCTCTTACAAGTCAACTTCTGTTCCTTCAAGAAAGGTTACAGGAATCTGCCCACTTCCTGAGATTGTGATGTTGTTGAGAACTTGATTTATGATAACTCCATCCTCCAAGAAATTTTGAAATAGATTGATAGCATGGCAGGCTACAGTATCTAGAAACCCAACTTCAACTATTACTCTAATACTTTCCCTCTTTTCGAATAAAGATGCTACTTCACGGCTTTTCATTTTTCCTTTTGTTACAAGGGTTTTACGCTTTTACCAACAAGCTTACACACTCAACATGGAACGAGTGAACACCAAGTATGTCAAGTAGTTGAGTTGTATGCGGAAACATTTCCACTAAACTATTTAACGATAGCTTGAGATTATCGTTAAAAGGTATTACCTCGGCAAACTGGAATTTTCCAGCTCGACAAGCTGGTTTTAAGCTTTAGTTATCGGAATCCAAAGTTCCATTTTGTAGTCTTTGCTGTGCATATCACCTTCATAGTAATATTC
>CAKPXD010000152.1 GCA_934201655.1 uncultured Streptococcus sp.
TTCATCTTCTGAATCTTGCTTGCGAAGATGATAGGCTTTGAGCAAATCATGAGGTTCTAAAGATTTACCACGATTATTCTGAGAATCAAATAACTGAAAGGCCTCTGATAATCGTTCCTGTGGCATAGTAATCACAGAGACAGAACAATTTTCCAATAAAAAATTGCAAATATCTTTGGCCTCCTTTTCGCCAACCAATTGAGTCAAATTTTCCCACTCATTATAATTTTCACTCGCATGATAGCAAGATAGCTCTCCAAATTCAGCACTAAGCAGTTGATTCGCGCCTTCATAATCCTTTAACTTTTCTAATGAATGAAGAAACAAGGAAATAGAAATTAGCCGTTGCTGTCCATCGACAATATCTAGGTGTACATCATTATCTAGGTATCCATCATTTTCATGCAAGATAACAGAACCAATCTGATATTCCTTTTTCCCCATGGCATCTCGTAAATCATAAAAAAGATTACGGATCTGTTTTCTGTTCCATTTATATGGTCTTTGATAGGAAGGAATCCGCAAATTTCCTTCTTTCAATAGTTCTCCAACTTTTTTAGAAGTAAATTGAATACTCATTTTATCCTCATCTATATTTATCTATCATTTCTTGAACTGTTTGCTTCATATCCTCTACTAAAATCCGAGGAGACAAAACAGTAACTGCTTCCCCTTGTCCCAGCAACCAGCGTTTAAGCCCAGGTGTGTGCTGACTTTCAAACTTAAAATGAGTCCAATCGCCATTTTTCCCAACTATTTTTGCATTTGGAAATTGATCCATCACAATCGTCGGATCGTACAAATACTCGATTTCAATACTGATTTTCTTGCCGATAAAAGCATCTACTCTCTCGTTACGAATGTCACCATCTCTAAATTTATCTCGATAAGAAATGGAGGGTTTCTCTATACTACTAAGAGACCAGTACTGGATACGGTCTACTCTTAAAGTAATATAAGTGGCATATTTCAACTGGTAAACAACCAGATAGAAATAATGACTATCATAGTAAAGAGAGACTGGCAAAACAGTCTGCCTCTTAGAAGATTCAGAATAAGGTTTTTGATAAATAATGTCTAAGACCTGTTCATGTAGAATAGCCTCTGATAAATTCCAAATTTTCTCTATTCTATTTTGTTGATCCGTTAAGGGAGCATAGTTAAGCTTTTCACTGCCAATAATCTGCTCAATTTCTTTCTGATCATCACGGGGAACTAAGACCAGTAAATTATTTAGTAAGCTAGCAATTTCTTGTCTATTCAGTGCTCGATTTTCCAATAAAATCTTTGAAATAACGAGTATATCCTTTTTATTAAAAACTGACTTACTCGCTAAACAATACTTATTCGTTTTACGGTTATAAAACAAATCTCCACTATAACTGGTGTTACTAGATAAAATATCACGGAGTAGCGAAAAATCTCTCTGTATCGTCTTTTCACTAACTTCAAATTCCTGAGCCAATTGCTTTTTTCCTAACTGAGTCCCAAACTGTAAGCGTAAAAAAATCGTTAGCAGTCTCTCTTGATCATTCATTTGCAGTCCTTCTTGTAATTTTTCAAGTAATGTTAAACTCGCCGTTATTCCCCACTTAAAACGCACAATCAAATGAGAATGAACACTTTTCAATTGATCTGGTTCAGAGTCACTAGAAAAAACCATTTGCTTATTCTTGTACTGTTGAGAATTAAAAAGATTTAAAAATTTTTCTTGAATAAGAATATCCTTTTCTCCCAATATCTGAATATCATCTACTATTAAGAGATCAAACTCCTCACTTCTAACTTTTTGTATTTCTAGCTCATTTTCTAATAAGTCTTCGGCAGAAATATATTTTACTCGCTTTTCTGGATTGTTCTCAAGAACCTTATTTCCAATTGCTTGCAGGAGATGTGTTTTACCTGAACCTGATGGTCCATAAATATAAAGGGGATTATAAAATCCTAAGTCCTCTACTACTGCTCTGGCTACTTTCTTTGCTGAATCATTACCATCATTTTCAAAAAAATTTTCAAATTGATATTTATTATTTAAGCCTGTATTGATCATCATTTAAACCTCTTTCTTTTTATGGTTTAAGTATAACAAAACAGATGGACAATATTTGTCCGTCTGTTAATTTCTATTTAAAATAAATCATCAAACAGGCTGAGCTGGTTATCCTCTGGCATATTGCCGAGAATGCCCATTTCATCCATCTTTTCAACCAAGGTTGATGAGAGTCCACCACGCTTGCGGAGTTCTGTTTTAGAGAGGAATTCTCCCTCTTGACGGGCACGCACCAGTTGCTTGGCAACGTTCTCTCCCAGACCATCCATAGCAACAAATGGTGGGATGAGGGTATCCCCATCGATGATGAATTCAGTCGCATCACTGCGATAGAGGTCCAATTTACCGAACTTAAAGCCACGTTCCCACATCTCATTGACGATTTCAAGTGTTGTGTAGAGGTCAATTTCTACGTTGGAAGCTTCATTGTTCTTCCGCTTTTCAGCAATTTCTTGCATCTTACGTTTGATAGCATCCAAGCCTGCCCCCATAGTTTTGATATCAAAGGCCTTGGCACGGATTGAGAAGTAAGCACAGTAATAATAAATCGGATGGTGAACCTTGAAGTAGGCCACGCGAAGGGCCATCATAACGTAGGCTGCCGCATGGGCTTTAGGGAACATGTACTTGATTTTTCCACAAGATTCGATATACCACTCAGGCACATTATTGGCCTTCATGGCTTCGATATAACCATTGCGCTCTTCTTCTGAGATTTTAAGCCACAATCCCTTACGCACTCGCTCCATGATGGTAAAGGCCATCTTTGGTTCTAGACCCGCGTGCATGAGGTAAACCATGATGTCATCCCGACATCCGATAACGGTTGATAGGTCCGCTATTCCAGCCTTAATCAAATCTTGGGCATTTCCCAACCATACGTCGGTACCGTGAGACAGACCAGAAAGCTGAAGCAACTCCGCAAAGGTCGTCGGATGGGTTTCATCCACCATCCCTCGAACAAAGTTAGTACCAAACTCTGGAATACCAAGCATACCAGTTGAGGTACCGATTTGTTCAGGTGTCACTCCAAGGATATCTGTACCTGAGAAAAGGTCCATGACACCAGGATCATCCATAGGAATATCATTTGGATCAATGCCTGACAAGTCCTGGAGCTTGCGAATCATGGTCGGATCATCGTGTCCCAGGACATCGAGTTTGAGGACGTTCTCATCGATATCGTGGAAGTTAAAGTGAGTGGTCTGCCATTCAGCAGTTACATCATCTGCAGGATACTGCACTGGAGTAAAGTCATAGCCGTCCATATAGTTTGGAATAACAACGATTCCTCCTGGGTGTTGACCGGTCGTCCGTTTGACACCAGCAGCTCCTTGGGCTAGACGCTCAACTTCGGCTTCTCGGTAGAATTTGCCATAGTCACGCTCGTAACCTTTGACAAATCCATAGGCTGTTTTAGCAGCCACCGTACC
>CAKPXD010000153.1 GCA_934201655.1 uncultured Streptococcus sp.
TTGTTTCAGATATTCGTCGTTAATGGCTGCCTTAGGTGATACTAGAACATCAAATTCGACAGTTTGTCCTTGATAGAGCAACTCAAGTTTTTGACGGCCTGTCTTTTGAGCATCATAACCTGTAATTTCGACTCCCTCGTCTGTAAAGCTATGTTCTGTCTCAGTTTCATCATCATACAAGACCTTGAAGCGTCCTTCTGATAGGTCTAGAGCATCGCCTACAAAGTAATCAATCTTCGGTTGCTTGCTAATATACAGGGCTGCGACTTCTTTTGGACCAGTTTCTTCACCAGTGACTTGAACCTTAAAGCTACCTGCAACTGGAAGACCAAGATAGGTTACTGTTAACTCTTGTTCACCATGATGGTGAGCATCGTATCCGTTGACTACAACACCAGCATGACTGAGGTTGATGACTTCATCTGCTTCTTCACCCTCATATTTGACACGTAAAAGACCACCTTTGAGATTCAATTCCTCGCCACCTTGGTAAGTCGTCTTTTTAGGTGTTGCTTCTAGACTGATAGCCTTAATCTTTCTTTCATCCTGAGGAATCGTTACAGCAAGAGTATTACTGATTTCTTTACCTGGCAATTGTGTACGATAGTAAAGAAGGCTTGGACGTTTTTCAAAGCTCAATGGTTCTGTTGCCAAATCTCCTCCAATTACCGTATTTAAGGTAGCGATTGGAGTTTGTGAATCTGCCTTGTCATAGACTGTGATAGTTGCCCCAGCAGGAACTTCTGAGAATCCAAGTTGAATCTTATTGTCTGTCAGAACACGCGCCGCAACTTTAGCCATTGGAATGTTTTGGCTCTCCGTATCAAGAGTTTCATACATCTTCCAGTTGTAGATACGAATGGCTTTCCATGGTGTTCCATTGTCAGATGTAATAACGTGCAAACGCCAGTCTTGCGCTGTAATTGGGCTATCAAGGGTAATATCTGAAACATGGGCTCTATTGCCACGAAAAGCCTTGGCTAGTTTCCATTCTCCAGCTTCATCCTTATAGTAGAGGTCAAAGTCCTTAGTATTCATCAAACCATCGTTGACAGATTCTCCACCCGCACCGGCATGGTCCATGACCCATCTAACGACACGGCGTGGTTGTGTCAAACGGATATCAACGCTACCACTCAACTGAGCAGAAGACCATTTATCAGATAAGCTAGTGATAGTTCCATTCAACATACCTTCGATACCTTCGCCACCTCCTGTGTCTGGGAAGGTACTTCCGATAACAGTCGCTCCTGGAACGATATTTTCTGCTAATGGTCTTGGAAGACTTGTGTCTTGGACAGTCATTCCCCACTCAAAGTTTGTAGTTGCTGCTTCAGAACGAAGGCCATTCTTACCAACTGCGACAACCTTCAACTCCTGACTAGTACCAGTTGCACTAGATGAACGGCTAACTTTTGGTAGGTAGATTGTAGTTGCAGATGAGCCTGTCAATAGGCGCCAAGCATCGCCATCCTTCTCATAAACTTCATAGAAATCAGCATCTTTATTTCCAGTAAATTGGACAATGGCTTCCGCTTCTTGGGCATTTTTAAGGGATTGTTTAGCTACTTTAAGAGCTGTTGGTGCTTGAGGAGCCACTTGATTATCTGTTACAGTCAACTCACCTAAGTTAAATTGATAGCCCTTAAGGGCAGCAGTATTTTCAAAAGTGAGCTTGATACCGTAAATAGTCTGACCTGCCAAGGAACTCAAATCAAATTCATCTTTTGTCCAATCGTCAGATAGAGTCAGCTCTTTACGAGCATTCTCTCCACCATAAGTATAGTTTTTCTGAGTTGCAAACTCTACATAGACCTTGCTTCCCATACCACCTTTATGAGCAACACGAAGTTTTGTTTTATCTGTTACTTCCAGTTTTGTAGAGTAGAGACGAACATCTTGGTTGGTATTTTCAGCTAAATCACCCGCAAACTTAAGTGAGTTACCACCATTGTAGGCATCTTCAAAGTCATAGTCAGCTTGAAGTTTAGCACCTGATGAAGTTTGCCACCAGCGCCATGTAGGCAAGATACCTGATACAGAACGATAGTTCCATTCAGAATCCTTAGAAACTTTACCGTCTACAAACCATTTTTTACCATGTCCTGTGTTAAAGGATGTTGTGAAGCTACGTCCCACTGCTGGTGTACGGTCAGCTACAAGATTGGCAATTCCGTACCAGTCCTTGTCATCTGGTTTTTGACCAGTTGGATCTCCTTGGTAACCTGTAAAGAAGATATTCTCATTCTTGTGATAGTCTTCTCCTGTCTTACCAAGACTAGTGATAGTATCAGGTGCAAAGAGTCCAAGCGACAAGCGAAGTTTGCCATTTTCATCAAAAAGGGCATCCCATTTCACTTTTGTCTTGTAGGAACCACCTTGTTGCAATTCCAAACCTGCAAAGACATCGTACTGACTACGTCCAAGCCATTTGGCCATAGTTACAGAGTAGTCATTTTTCTCTTTGGTCCAGTTAAAGTTGGCAAAGAAGTGATCCGCAGGAACCTTATCTCCCTCTTTTTCCATGAATTGGTAATTGTATTCACCCAAACCATCTGCATGATAACGACCATATTCATAGGTCATGGCATCATACCAAGAATATTTGACTGGATGATTGACTTGAGCTGCATATTCCTTGGTATAGAGCATAAAGTCACGCATTTTCTTACCAAGAGGCGTTACGATATCTCCTGTTGTTTCTTGGTTGATAAAATATCCATCAAATCCATAGTATTTAGCCAAATCAACCAACTTACGAGCGATAGGGAAAGTTCCATCTTCGTCTTGTTTAAGGGCTTCGGCAAATTTTTCTTGGTCTGCAATACTATTAGACCAGTTGAAGAAGAGTGTACCCAATACAGGGACACCATTACGGTGACCAGCATCAATCACGTCCGGAGTTGGTACGAGTCCTTCCCAGAAGACCATTGAATTCAAGTATTGCCAGTAGTCAAAAGCATAGGCTTTAAACTCTTCACCACCTACAGAAGCGTGGTCTTTAGCCTTAGAGTTGGTATTGGCAAGAGCTTCAACCTTGGCATCCTTATTGGCTTTTTCGTTGACTACATGCCCACGGTAACGTTTAGCCAATTCAACTGAAGAACGATTAATAGCGTCGTCTTCACGGGCACCCGGTTCCCATTTCAACAAGTCTTCCCAAGTGTCAAACTTAATTTCTTTTGGTCGAAGACTTTTTTCTTCTTTCTTAGGAACATCTGAAACAGTTGCTTTCTCTTCAGCCTTATTTTCTGTAGCCACAGGTGCTTCTTTAGCCTTATTTTCTGTAGCTACAGGTGTTTCTTCAGCCTTATTTTCTGTAGTTACAGGTGTTTCTTCAGCCTTAGGCGCTTCAGCAACCGGACTAGCTACTTCCTTATCAGCTGCAGTCAATTGGTCCAAGGTTGGTTTTTCTTCTGAAATAGGTTGTTCACTAACCTTGTTTTCTGTCTCTTCCAACTGCTTTAACACCTCAGGTGAAG
>CAKPXD010000154.1 GCA_934201655.1 uncultured Streptococcus sp.
TTTTGAAGGGTAATAATCAAATAAACAATAAATACAATCAAGGCAATAGCCACAATAATATAAGCAACTTCTAACATTTTAATTCTCCTTTTTTACATTATAAAATGGTGCTTTTTTCCGATTTTGATAAACGATAATATAAATACCAAGTCCAATTAATAGAACAGACAACCACTGAGATACTCGAAGTCCAAAGAACATGAGACTATCTGTACGCATGCCCTCAATAATCATACGTCCAAAACCATACCAAATTAAGTAAAAGGCTGTGATATGACCACGACGAATGCCATTTAATCGGCGTCTAAAAATAACAATTAAACTAAAACCAATCAGGTTCCAAATAGATTCGTACAGGAAGGTTGGTTGTCGATATGAGCCATCAATATACATCTGATTCTTAATGAAACTAGGCAAGTAGTCAAGATTCTCTACAACTGCACCGTAAGCTTCTTGGTTAAAGAAGTTCCCCCAACGTCCTAGACTCTGAGCAATCATTACACTCGGAGCTGCAATATCCAAGAAATCCCAGGTATTGATTAATTTACGGTCTGCGAAAATATAAAGTACAATCGCTCCGGTAATTAGACCGCCGTAAATCGCAAGACCACCATTCCAGACAGCAAATATCTCCCCTAAATGTTGGCTATAATAGTCAAATTTAAAAATAACATAGTAAAGTCTCGCGCCGATGATTGACAAAGGGAAAGCCACTAAGATAAAGTCCAGAATATCTTCTGATAAGATTTTCTTTTTAGGAGCTTCTTTACTTGCCAAATATACCGCTAAGATAAGGCCTGAAACGATACAAAGTGCATACCATCTAATGGCAAATGGACCTATTTGAAAAGCAACTGGATCAATCATTTTGCACCTCGTTCTTTTCAATTAATTTCGTCAATCTTTCTTCAAACAGACGCGTCGCATCAAAGCCCATGTCTTTTGCACGATAATTCATAGCTGCCGCCTCGATAACAACAGAAATATTGCGCCCTGTTTTAACTGGGATGCGGATACGTGGAATGGTAACTCCAGAAACTTCTAGTTCTTCAGCATTATTTCCTAAGCGATCAAAGGTCTTATGTGTATCATAATTTTCCAAATAAACAGCTAGCTGAACTTGTGAAGAATCCTTAACTGCACTGGCACCGTATAGACTCATGACATCGATGATCCCTACTCCACGAATTTCGATCAGATGTTTCAAGATTTCAGCAGGTTCACCCCAGAGAGTCATTTCATCCTTAGAATAGATATCTACCCGATCGTCTGCTACCAAACGGTGACCACGTTTAACTAGTTCTAAACCTGTCTCACTCTTACCGATTCCACTATCACCTTGAATCAAAACACCCATACCATAGATATCCATTAGGACCCCATGTACACTTGTACGTTCCGCTAAACGTGAATCAAGATAGCTAGATAGTTCTCCAGACAAACGACTGGTTGCTGTACGACTAGTTAAAATCGCAATTTTACATTCTCTAGCAGCCTTCAACATTTCCTCTGGAACCACCAAACCACGGGCAACAATGACCGCAGGTGTTTCTGGTAGGAACATTTTTTTCAAGACATCGTAACGATTTTGAGAAGGCATAGAAACTAGGTAAGACCATTCCTTCATCCCCAACAATTGAATACGCTCTGGAGTATAGTAATCAAAATAGCCTGTCATTTCAAGACCAGGTCGCGTTATATCTGCAGTATTAATTTCCTTTTCAAGTAATTCAGGCTCCCCATAGACAATGTCTAATCTAAGCTTATCAATTACTTCTTTGACTAAAACCGACATATATTTCTCCTTAAATCGAGTTCTCTTACTATTATATCAGATTGTAGGAAGAAGTTTGTATTTTTACCGTATTTACGCTATTAATTTATCTGATAATATTTGAACGATACCAAAAAGGATTAAACAACAAATTGTTGTCTAATCCTTCTGACTATTATTTCATAATAGATAGTGCACTTTAGTTATCTTGTTTCTTTAAGCCCAAGACTCCAAGACCAGCTACCAAGAGTGCTACACCAGTTGCAAACAATGATTCTTTAGAACCAGTATTTGGCAATTCCTTTTTAGGTTCAGATGTTGTAGACGTAGTTTCAGGTCTTGTTTCTTCAGTTGTTTTACCTGAAGAAGTTTCTTCACTTGATTTACCTGGAGTTGGCTCAACTGTTGTAGTAGTGGTAGTTGATTCTTCTGTTGTTGTAGTAGTTGTTGTTGTTGGCTCTACTGTCGTTGTGGTTGTTGAAGTAGTCGTTGGCTCTACTGTCGTTGTCGTTGTTGTCGTCGAAGTAGTTTTTGGCTCTTCTGTTGTTGTCGTCGAAGTAGTTTTTGACTCTTCTGTTGTTGTCGTGGTAGTTGTAGTCGTAGTCGTAGTACTAGTTGTTGTCGTTGTTTGTTCAACTTTTTTATACCAGTGGATACGATTTCCTTCACGATCTTTTTCTGTTTTCACAAACTCATATCCATCAATAGTAGCTGGATCTTTCCATCCCTTATCCTGTGGCTTAAGAGTTTCTTTTGTATCGATATCTTTGTAGTCTGTGACAAGCGTATCAAGAACTAATTGAGCACTTGCAGAGTCACTAATAATACGATAAATATAGATTCCTTTAGAGTCTTTACCGTCAATAGTAGCTGTAGCTACTGTTGATACATCATATTGCATTTTTTCGGTATCAATCTTAGATTTGTCAATGATATTCACACGATCTTTACCGATACGGAAGAACACTCCTAATTCTTTTGGAACATCTCCTGAAATCATTTCAAACGTGATTTTCTTATCTGTAATAGAAGTGACTTTGAATGTTGGCTCAACACCTGTCGGGAATACATATGCGCCATATTCATTAACTTCATATGTACTATATACAGGCAAGATAAATCTTGAAGTAAAAGTATCTCCAACTTTGAGTGCAGTATCACCACTTGTTTTCCACTCAATTCCTGAAGCATCATTGAATTCTAATTCAACAGTTGTTCCAACTTTCATTCCTTCTCTTCCACGAACTTGGACTTCTGAACTTGTTTCATATGATCCATCAGTGTTGAATTTAATCGTATTTCCAGAAGGTGGCATGTGAATTGAGTTTGTCTCAGTAGCAAATTGTTCTACTTTCGGAATATCTACTGTACTTGTCACAGAAGAAGATCCCACTTTAATCACTTGGTTTAAAGTGTAGTCTTTATTCGCGATTACAGCTCCATTATAAGCGTTATCTGATTTAATTTGGAACTTGACTTGTTTCAATACATCTGGTTTTTCAGCTTCAATGGCTTTCGTAAATGTAACTTTTAGTGTGGCACGTGTTGATTCTAATTGAGCTTGTTCCATTTGAGCTTTGTCGTTCGAACCTTGACGAGCTTTATTTACATTTTCAAATGAAACAACCGAAATGGTACCAATTTTCTTTCCTTCATAAATAACATCTTTACCAGCTAATGAACCTAATAC
>CAKPXD010000155.1 GCA_934201655.1 uncultured Streptococcus sp.
CATAATTTTCCCATTTATCTTATTCCAATATCATGCATTTTGCAAGAGCTATCTTCCATAAACTTCAACTTTAGGAGCTAAAAAATGGGCATCTAACTCATCACTTAAGTAACCAGGAAGCGACACGCTGTTATTTAATTCGCTTTTTTCTGTATATCTATCTGCCTCCACAGCTCTATACTGCGTTTTTGAGCATCTTTATATTGCGTAATCTTTCCAAAAGTGATGGCTGCCTCATAAAACTTATCTTCCACTAAATACTGTTCCGCCTGTTGGTAAATTTTTTCAGCTTCAGCAGACACTTTGTCCTGTTCTTCATTCTCATGAATAATATTTGCAATTTCCAGGTAATGCCTTCTTTGACTTTCATCTGCAAAACGCATGGCTTTCAGCCAGTTTGAATCATCATCAATACTAACTCGAATACCTTTTAAATCTTCTTCTTTTTTTAATTTTCTCTTGGTCAATATCTTAGCCACATAAGCATCCGCACATTGTGTCATAACATTTCCTTCAAACAATCTATAATAGCCTGGCAATATGGCACATAAGTTCCTTTGTCTTGAGTAGAGTAATATTCTATAAACTCTCTTATGTCTTCTTCGGAATATTCTACATCATCAAATACCTCCGAAGCCTCTATTGCCTGCCTCCTGTCTCTTTCAAGATGAAAGCTGTTCAATCCTAAATTTTGTATCATTTCCTGAGCAATATTTGATGTTGCCCGTCCTCTTATACTGTTAATTTTTCCATTTGGGAAATATTTAAACACTTTTTCTACTTCTGAATCTGATGGAGAGAGCATATCCTCTCTCCACCAGTTATCTTTTCTATGACCACAATGGTCGTCTTCCTCATTCATCGTTTCCTCTCCATTACACGAAGCAAATAGATTCTCATATAGTAAATCTTTATCTGGAAAAGATTCTTTTGGCAAGAAATGTTCAATATGAGAAGAATCTATTGATATTCTCCTCATGCAGTAACAGCATATTTTTCCCTGTTCATCAATAAGACGCTCTCTTAATCTCCGCCTTCTGTTTGTGCCATCTATATCTTTCGTTGAAAAATCAGTCTTATAATGTGCCTCTCTATTATTGGCAATCTTAAAATTTCTCTTCCAATCTTCAAACCATTGTGGAGATTCATGTTTATTTATTTTTTTCATACCTTTGTCCTCTGGAAATAAGAATTCGAGCTTTAGCAACTCCCTCCACATATCCATTTGATTTTTCATCCAATATATCTGCCAGTTTTTCTGCTTTATCGAAATTTTTTTCTTCAATATAAGTATACAATGTATTAAGCATTTCCTTAATTTCCAGATTTACAGAAGATGTATGCATGACTTCCTCTAAAATCACATTTGTATCCCAACCTACAAATGACTTATAGGATTTCAAAGATAGTTTTTTTCCTTCTTTAAACATATACAATAAATTAAATGTATCATCTACTTCACCAAGAATCTGTGGAGAGTGTGTAGTAATAATAAACTGTATATTAGGAAATGTTTCTTCTAGTATTCCTAATACTTTACGTTGCCATGATGTATGCATATGCAAATCTAATTCATCGATTAATACTACACCTGTTCCCTCCAATGGATTTTCTCTCTCCGGATTTGCCAGCGTCATTCTCCGAGCTAAATCTCCAAATAATGCTATTGTGCATTTTTCGCCATCTGACAACTGATTTATTTTTAAATATTGTCCATCTTTTCTTACTTTCATTGCCAAAGATTTTCTGTCAATATGAATATCCTCAAAACCATCAAGCATTGCCAGCATTGCTCTTTTTACAGATGTCAGACTTTTGTCTACATAGTCTGAATTTTCCCTGACTTTTTCCTGGTTTTCTATATCTTCTTGATTTCTAAACCACTTAAACAAGTTTCTAAAATCTATCGTACTTTCAATTGCTTTATCAAATGCATCTAATTTTATAAATTGCTCTTTTGGTGCTCTTACCGGTACATCCAATACAATTCTATTAACACCATAATTGACAAAAACTGGCATATTTTTATTATCTATTTCTTCAATCCAGTTTCCATACCCATCATCATGCCCTTTGACGAGATAATTTTTTTCAAATTTGTCTGTTAAACGCTTTAATTTAGCAGTATTATTGTTCTTTCCGCTTGCTCGCTCAATAGAACGACCATATTCCATCTCTATTCCATCTTCAAAAGAAAACAGTGCATTTATCATTGTCTTTGACTTTCCATAACTAATATCATCATAGTCCAAATCCGTTGTTCTCTTTTTTCCATTTCCAGTAAGTTTTGCTATAATGTTAGCATACAACAAATCAATTGATCTGAGAATAGTCGATTTTCCAACTCCATTTATTCCAAAAATAACTGTTGATTTTCCATCCAATTCAATAGTTAAACTTTCTATCCCTTTGAAATTCTGTAATGTAATTGATTTGAGTTTCATCTTTCACCTCTCTACCCCAGCAAATTTTATTCTGTTTGAAAAATTTATTGTCGTTGTTCACTCATGAATTAATTGATTATGGATCTATATATAATCCAATCTCTGTTTTTCGTACTTATGTTAAATAAACTTCTCCAGTAAGCATGCTCCTACGGGTTGTGATTCATCACAATAACCTCTTGCTCCCAGTATACCACAAAAATTCATCCTTTTACAGACGTTTTCCTGCCTTCATACCTCCTCATCCCCATTTATTTGCAGATTTGCCAAAAGACATCCCACCATACAGCCAAGCCCATTATGGATCATATCGTCCCACTCGAACAACCCACGCATAAAAATCAGCTGACAAAATTCTATGGTTGCGGATATAGCTATTCCCACCAAAAGAGCCTGATGCCATTTCACCTTATGATTTGCAATTGCAGGAAGTAGTGCTCCTGCCGGCAATAATAATATACAGTTTAAAAAATTTTCTTTTAATAATGACCAGTCCTGGCAGCAAATAATCGTTCCCCATGACCAAAATGGGATCAATTTATACTGCCGAATCGTTTTAGGTCTGGTGAAGACTGTAGATCCAAACACAATACCTAAGAATATAACCAATGCCAGTATTGACAAAGCCTGAATTATACTCAGCTTATGTCTGTATAAGCATATAGATATTAGTATACATACCATTGCCAATATCACTGCAAAAATAAATACTTCAGATTTCGACCATGGTTTATTATATGTCGTCCATATCTGGTAAACATCCATTCGTTTTCTCCTGTATTTCTATCCGTTCATTCTTTTTGTTATTTAAAACAACATATGATTCAAAATTTTATTTTTTTCTTATCATTTTTATTGACATTGTTATTTATAGTTGCTACTATAGAGATAGATTATGTACATTACTTTATGTATATGATATCCACAATAAAATTTCAATACTCATTGACATTAAATGGAGCGTAATATAATATGAA
>CAKPXD010000156.1 GCA_934201655.1 uncultured Streptococcus sp.
GCACCTCTTTTTGCTTTAGATTTGTCAATGCCATAGATGACAAAAATCAAAAGGTTCCAAATTAAGAGAGCAAATGTAATTCCTTGATTTATCTTCATAGTCTTTCAATGATGGCTTCTGTCATTTCTCTAGTCGAAGCCTGTCCTCCTATATCTCTTGTTAAAATGCCAGCCGCTAAACTAGCTTCAACAGCACGCTCGATACGCTCCGCATCCTCATAACGTCCAAAACTATCTCGAAGCATCATTGCAACTGATAAAATCATAGAAATGGGATTGGCAATGCCTTGACCTGCTATATCAGGTGCTGAACCATGAATTGGTTCATAAAGGCTCGGTCCATTTTCAGAGTGACTAGCCGATGGCATAACTCCAAGTGTACCAGATAGAACGCTTGATTCATCAGATAAGATATCTCCGAAAAGATTCTCTGTCACAATAACATCAAACTTGGCTGGATTTGTAATCATGAGCATGGCAGCTGAGTCAACTAGCTGATGCTCCAAGGTTACATCCGGAAAATCTTTTGCAACATCTTCAGCCACTTTCCTCCAGAGTTTTGAAGTTGCTAACACATTTTGCTTATCAATACTAGTAACAATTTTATTTCGACCTTTTGCAATTTCAAAAGCCTTACGTATAATCCGTTCTACTTCCTCATAGCTATAATCGTTGATATCACGCGCTTTACGCTCTTCAAGGATATGATTTCCAAAGTAAATCCCACCTGTCAATTCACGCACGACTACAAAGTCAACACCAGCAATTCGTTCAGGCTTAAGAGGTGATAAATGCTTGAGACTATCAAAGATTTTAACCGGACGAATATTCGCATAGAGATTGAGTTCCTTACGAAGAGCCAGCAAGCCTTGTTCAGGTCGAACTGTGGCATTATCATACTGAGGACTACCAATTGCAGCTAGCAGAATAGCGTCCGCTTGTCTAGCAGCCTTTAAAGTTTCATCTGGTAATGGATGTCCTGTAGCATCAATACCTGCACCTCCAAATGGTCGTCTGTCTATCTCAAAGTCAAATCCTGTTTTTTCGGCTATCGATGCAAGAACTTCTAAACCAGCTTCCATAATTTCTGGTCCAATTCCGTCGCCTGCTAGGGCAACTATTTTCTTTGTCATAGAATTCTCCTTTAAACACTAGGCATGTCACGGTAGGAAAGATTTGGGCCGATCTCGCCAGTATTCTCTTTTTGAACAAAGGTATTGGCATTGATATAGGCAATAGCTGAGGCCTTTAACACATCGAAATCAAGTCCAGCTGCGTTAAAGATTGTCTCCGTTTCTCTATTTTCAACAGTGACCAAGACCCGAGCCTGAGCATCAATCCCATCTGTCACAGCATCAATGGTGTAGGATACCAAGCGAACAGATTGATTAAAGAATTTGTCGATAGCGTTAAAGATAGCCTCAACCGAACCTTGTCCTGTTGCATTAAATTCAACCTTTTCACCATCAAAATTAGCTAAGCTAACAGTCGCTTCAATATCATTATCTGCATGGGTTTGAAGTTGTAGATCATCGAAGTGGAATCCTTCTGGATTTTCAACCATGGTACCAGCTACTAGAGCTCGAATATCTGCGTCTGTGACTTCTTGCTTCTTATCAGCCAAAGCCTTGAACTTAGCAAAGAGTGGATTGATATCCTCTTCTGTGAAGTCTAAGGCCAGTTCTCTCAGTTTCTCAACAAACGCATGGCGACCAGACAATTTACCGAGCGGAAGACTATTACTCTTGACACCAACCAATTCAGGTGTAATGATTTCATAAGTGAGAGGATTTTTAAGAACACCATCTTGGTGAATTCCTGATTCGTGAGAGAAGGCATTTCCACCGACCACTGCCTTATTTTTTGGAACTGGAATCCCTGAGAAGCGAGAAACCATTTCTGACGTATTGATGGTTTCGTTTAGGACGATACTTGTCTCTGCTTGGTAGTAATCTTGGCGAATGTTGAGAGCCACTGCTATTTCTTCTAAAGCAGCATTCCCAGCTCTTTCTCCGATTCCATTGATAGTTCCTTCAACACGTCCAGCACCGTTCTTGACAGCAGAAAGGCTATTGGCAACTGCCATTCCAAGGTCATCGTGACAGTGAGGCGAATAGATAATCTGACGGTCGGTTTTAACATTGTCAATCAGATACTTAAAGATATTCCCATATTCCTCTGGTGTGGTAAAACCAACCGTGTCAGGAATATTGATATAAGTCGCACCTGCGTCTACCGCTGTTTGAACGACTTGTAAGAGGAAATCCAGCTCAGTTCTTGTCGCATCTTCAGGAGAGAATTCTACTACTTCAAACTTGCTCCTTGCATAGGAAACATGCTCTTTAATAGCTTCCAATATTTCCTCTTTACACTTATTCAACTTAAATTCACGATGAATAGGACTTGTTGCAATAAAGACATGGATTTGTGGATACTTGGCATCCTTAAGAGCTTCATAACAAGCGTCAATATCAGATTTAACAGAACGAGCTAAGCCTGTCACTGCTGTTGTTATCATGGCTTTGGCAATCTCTTGAACAGCTGTGAATGAATCTGGACTAGCAGCTGGAAAACCAGCTTCGATGGCTGAAATACCCCATTTTTCAAGCTGTCTAGCTATAGCAACCTTTTCCTTAATAGAAAAATTGACACCTGGTGTCTGCTCACCATCTCGGAGACTGGTATCTAAAAACTCAACTACACGCATGAGAATTCTCCCTTCACATTTTCGATATAGAAAAAACATCTCGCTCGGAGTTCCAAGCGAGATGTTGATTTACTCCCGCTTGGTAAGCCAAACAGGACTAATGCTTTTGCACTAGTCCGAGTACCTCAACAACAAAGCAAATTGATTAAACTTAGCTGTTTTCATGTTTGGCTTTCTCCTTTGTTTGATGTCTTGTTTAGTATTCTAGCATAGGAAAAATTACTTGTCAAGAAAAAATCCAATATTTTCTGAAAATTTCTTCAATAAAGAATATTTTGCGAATTGAAAGTATTTGAAAACTCAAATATGTTCCTTTATTTCTTAGAAGTCAAAAACCAACTTCTCTCAAATAGTTCAAGAACCTGTTCATCCGATAAAGTATCATCAAGTGGCAGACTTATCCAATAACGTTTATTCATATGAAAAGCTGGGTAAATGCCTTTTTCTACTAATAAATCAGCTACTTGATCATGCTTAAGATTAACGACTTCTACTTGTCCTTCCCGTGACTTATCTAGTTTTTCCCAGGAAATCTTCATTAATACTGCGTACCACTTCTGATTGTCATCATGACGTAAAACTGCCGTATCAGGCGATTTATCCCATAAGTATTCTAATTGATCCTCATAATTCTCTTGAACATGAGTCATAATTCTCTTTGTCTGAGGACAGAGAAATTCCTGAACCTCAAAAC
>CAKPXD010000157.1 GCA_934201655.1 uncultured Streptococcus sp.
AGTGAGGTTGAACATGTCTTTGCGACCCAAACCATTTGGCAGGTTAAACCCAAGAAAATGTTGGTGGAATTCACAGGAGTTCCTCAAAAAGGGGTTTATGCCAAAGATTTCATTCTAGCCTTGATTGCCAAATACGGTGTTGCTTGTGGTGTTGGCTACGTGGTGGAGTATCGAGGTCAGGCCATTGATGCACTGAGCATGGAAGAGCGAATGACCATCTGCAATATGTCCATTGAATTTGGCTCTAAGATGGGAATTATGAATCCAGATCAGAGGACTTATGATTATTTGAAGGGTCGAGAGTGTGTTCCCAAGGATTTTGCTGCAGCAGTAGCTGATTGGAAAAGACTGGTTAGTGATGAAGATGCCGTTTATGATAAGGTTATTCGTTTGTATGTCTCAGAATTGGCTCCTATGGTGACTTGGGGTACTAATCCTGCTATGGGTGTTGACTTTGATTCTAGTTTCCCAGAAATTACGGATATGAATGATGAACGAGCCTATCATTACATGGATTTGCAACCAGGTCAAAAACCAGCTGATATCCAACTAGGTTATGTCTTTATTGGTTCTTGTACCAACGCTAGACTTAGTGATTTGCAACTGGCGGCTCGATTTGTAGAAGGGAAGAAGATTGCACCAAATTTGAAAGCTATCGTGGTACCTGGTTCTCGACCAGTCAAGCGAGCTGCTGAGAAGTTGGGTTTGGACAAGGTATTTCTAGATGCCGGCTTCGAATGGAGAGATCCAGGGTGTTCTATGTGTCTAGGAATGAATCCTGATAAAGTACCAGATGGTGTTCATTGTGCCTCAACTAGCAATCGTAACTTTGAAGATCGACAAGGATTTGGTGCTAAGACTCATCTCTGTAGTCCAGCTATGGCAGCTGCGGCAGCTATCGCAGGACGTTTCGTAGATGTACGGCAAATGCCAGAAGCCCAGTAAGGAGAGGATATGGAGAAATTTACAGTTTATACAGGAACAACCGTTCCTCTCATGAATGATAACATCGACACCGACCAAATTCTTCCCAAACAGTTTCTGAAGTTGATTGATAAGAAAGGTTTTGGCAAATACCTCATGTATGCTTGGCGTTATTTAGATGATAAGTATACTGAGGATCCAGATTTTGTTTTTAACCGACCTGAATATCGCAAAGCTACTGTCCTCATCACGGGAGATAACTTTGGAGCTGGTTCTTCGAGGGAGCATGCAGCTTGGGCGCTAGCAGACTATGGTTTTAAGGTCGTAATTGCAGGATCTTTTGGAGATATTCATTACAATAATGAGCTCAATAATGGCATGTTGCCAATTGTTCAACCAAGGGAAGTTAGAGAAAAACTTGCCCAGCTCCAACCAACTGACCAAGTGACGGTCGACTTGGAACAACAGAAAATCATCTCACCAGTCGGAGAATTCACTTTCGAAATTGATAGCGAATGGAAACACAAGCTCTTAAATGGTTTGGATGATATCGGTATTACCATGCAGTACGAAGATTTGATTGCTGCTTATGAAAAACAACGCCCAGCATACTGGCATGATTAGAATAAATATAGAAAAGGAAATAGAACTATGACAAAACACATTCAATGGAACGGAACACTATCTCAAGAAGGCTATGACATTTTAAAAGGTGAGGGTGGATGTATCGTTTGTCCTACTAAAGTTGGTTACATTATCATGACTAGCGATAAGGCAGGTCTTGAGCGTAAGTTTGAAGCTAAAGAGCGTAACCGTAACAAACCAGGTGTTGTACTTTGTGGTAGCATGGACGAGCTTCGCGCTTTAGCACAGCTAAATCCTGAAATCGAAGCCTTCTATCAAAAACATTGGGAGGAAGATATTCTCCTTGGTTGTATTCTTCCATGGAAACCAGAAGCTTTTGAAAAATTGAAAGCATACGGTGATGGACGTGAAGAACTCATGACAGACGTTCGTGGTACTAGCTGTTTTGTCATCAAGTTTGGTAAAGCTGGTGAACAGTTGGCTGCTAAACTTTGGGAAGAAGGCAAGATGGTCTACGCTTCATCCGCAAACCCATCTGGAAAAGGAAATCGTGGTAAGGTGGAAGGAATCGGTCAACGTATCGAAGGAGCAGTGGATCTTGTTATCGAAGCAGACGACTACGTTGCCTCAATCCAACCAGACAAAACAATCGAAACTCGCTACGAGCAAGGTGTGATGGTGTCTATGGTTGATAAGGATGGCAAACTCATCCCAGAACAAGGTGGAGCACGTTCAATCTCACCAGCTCCAGTTGTGATCCGTAAAGGACTGGATATTGATAAAATCATGATGCATCTATCAGATACCTTTAACTCATGGGATTATCGTCAAGGTGAGTATTATTAAGATAAAACAGATATTAGAGAGCCTATAAACTCTCTATTTTTTGTGAAATAACGAGTAAAATCCGAACGTTATAAATTTTAGGTTTCAAAATAATTGACAAAAACTTTACCTTAGTTTATAATCGATAAAGGAAACGTCGGAAAAGACGTAGCGATGCGAAAGCATAGGTAGGTCATTCTAAAAGAAACGAGACATCGAAATGTTAAACGAATTTCCGATCTTTGACTATGAAGATATTCAGCTAATTCCTAATAAGTGTGTTCTTCAAAGTCGAGCAGAAGCTGACACACAAGTAACACTAGGGAAGCACACTTTTAAATTACCAGTTGTTCCTTCTAATATGCAAACTATCTTGGATGAAGATGTTGCAGAACAACTTGCAAAAGGTGGTTATTTCTATATCATGCATCGCTTCGATGAAGCTGGGCGCATCCCTTTTGTGAAACGCATGCATGAGAAAGGTTTGATTGCTTCTATCTCTGTTGGTGTTAAAGATTACGAGTATGATTTTGTAAGTCAATTAAAGGATGATGCTCCAGAGTATATCACTATTGATATCGCTCATGGTCATGCAGATAGTGTGATTTCAATGATTCAGCACATCAAGAAAGAATTGCCAGATACCTTTGTCATCGCTGGTAACGTTGGAACACCAGAAGCTGTGCGTGAACTTGAAAATGCTGGTGCAGATGCTACTAAGGTCGGAATCGGTCCAGGTAAGGTATGTATTACTAAGGTCAAAACTGGTTTTGGTACCGGTGGTTGGCAGTTAGCGGCTCTTCGCTGGTGTGCTAAAGCTGCGCGTAAACCAATTATTGCCGATGGCGGTATCCGTACACACGGAGATATTGCCAAGTCAATCCGCTTTGGTGCAAGTATGGTTATGATTGGCTCACTATTTGCAGGTCATATCGAAAGTCCTGGTAAAACAGTTGAAGTTGATGGTAAACAATTCAAAGAGTACTATGGTTCAGCTTCAGAATACCAAAAAGGTGCTTATAAGAATGTTGAAGGAAAGAAAATTCTTCTTCCTGCCAAAGGACA
>CAKPXD010000158.1 GCA_934201655.1 uncultured Streptococcus sp.
GGTCATGAGTAAAGTTACCTTCTTGAATTAAATTGCGCGCTTGGATAAAGAGTTTTGCAATTTCTACAAAGTTTTGGCCTGGAGTGTAGAGACCTTCAAGCTTCCAATGAGTGAAACCATGCTCTACTAGTTCTGTCAATTTGGTCATCAAATCAAGGTCATTGTTAGCAAAGATATGAGTTCCATGATTGTCTTCAAAAATAGAATAATGGCTCTCTGGGTCACTTGGCTCAGCTAAGAACAAATCACGTTGACGAGATTTTTCATCATCAATCTGTGTGAAATTATAGTAGTTTTGCAAGAGCGGACGCTTTGAATGGTGGATGACACTAGCACCGTATACCAAGACTTCAGCAGGAATTTCTAAAATTTCAGGCATTTTGAAAAGTTCTGCAGATGGGATTTCACGCGCCAAAACTGCTTCTGACGCTCCTGCTTTTTGTCCCCAGAAATTAATCTGACGACTGCTTGTGACCATGGTTGAGGCATCGTAGATGGTTTTGAAAGAATAGCCATCACGGTTGACTACATAAAAGACACCTGCGTCTCCAACTGTGATGTAGTCCGTTTTGATTTCTTCTAAAAAGTCCAAGAAGGGCTTGATATGGTCCATCATGTCTTGGTGCATAAGAGCATTGACCGCAACGATTAATTCCTTACCGGCATCATGAACGATTTTTGCGATTTCACGCAATTCTTCATGACTAAAGGTCGTTGGCAAACGAAGACCAAAATCTTTCTCACCGACATAAATGCGGTCGACACCAGCTTCAAGTAGCTGTTTTACTTGTTCAATACTTTCAGCAGTTGCTGTAATGATAATCTTTTCCATAGAGAAAATTATACCATATTTTTAAAAAATCAGCTATATAGAAAAGTGGGGCTTGTTAGTCCAAATTTTAAAAAAAGTGAACCGTATCAATAACAATTCACTTTTCAGATTTATGCTTGTGTCTTTTCAACAAGTCGTCCGTCATTCATCATATAAATACGGTCAACCTTATCTAGTAAGCGAGTATCATGTGTAATCATGACAACTCCCCTGCCTTGCTCATGGGCAATTGAAGCCAACATATCCGTCACTTGATAAGCACGTTGTGTATCCAAGCTAGCTGTCGGCTCATCTGCAAGCACGATACTAGGATTATTATAAAGGGCTCTAGCAATTGCAGCTCGTTGGCGTTCACCACCAGAGAGAGCTTTGGGATAGTGATTTTGAACCTTTTCCAAGTCCAACAAACTAAATAGCTCTTGTCGGTCACTTTTTATAGATTTCTTTTTATCCAAACGGTCAATTAAATCTAATTGCTCCTTTACTGTCAAAAATGGAATCAGATTTGAAGCCTGGAGGATAAAACCAAATTCTCTGAAGCGCAAATCCGTTTTTTCTTTTTCAGATAAATGCCCAGTCTCTTTTCCCTTTACTAGAATCTTTCCACTTGAAGCTTCCTGAAGTTGTCCTAGAGTTGTTAAAAAAGTAGTTTTACCTGATCCAGAAGGCCCCACAATCGCTACAAACTCACCAGCATTTAGCTGAAAATTGGTCTCATGGAGAGCTGTAACTTTCATATTGCCTTCGCCATAAGTTTTTGTCACTTGAATCATTTCAATTAATGTCGTCATATCATTCTCCTTATCATTCTGCAATGGCCGTAATTGGATCTACTTTTAGCAGACGAGGAAGCGAAATGACGCCACCTAGAAGTGCCATCAAGCAAATGACCAGGCTTAACACAAAGTATGCCAGCCAACTAGGGTAGAAAAAGAAGGTTGCAGGTAAGACTAAAATGACAGCCCCAATGGCTAATAAAGCCATGCTTATTCCCAAACCAGATAAGAGAAAAATCTGACAGAAAAGGGACCATACGATGGATTTTATCTGAATTCCTTGCGCTCGCATAATGCCATAGAGTCCTAATTTTTGAATGGTAATGATATAAATAAAAATCCCTACAATCAGACCTGTAATGACAATCATAGCTAGAATCATTCCTGAGAATACATTGACCTGAGGGGTATAACCAGGAATTTTTGAAATCATTTTTTGAATAGAAATCTGCTTCAAACCATCGCCAGTCACTTCTACATCATTTTGCAATACCAATGCAGAGATAGAGCGATTAGCTTTTGTTGTTCCTTGTAAATTCCAATACGTTGTTAAGCTCGTAAAGACAACAGGTTCTGTGAAGAATTTATTTTCTCTGGTCAAACCTACAATCTTAAAACTTGTCTCACTTCCGTTGAGTTGAATTGCGTCCCCAAGTTTGATGCCATAATTTTCAAAAGACTGATCCACTACAACTTCTTGGTCATTTTCTGGGTAACGCCCTTCAATCAAGGTTGGCGAGATAAAACTGTTCCACTCTTGACCGAAAATAGAGACATTCAACTTGTCACTACTATCGACAAGGTTTGTCACCGCAAACATATAGCTTAGAGGAACAGCATCCTCAGAAACCTTATCCTTGTAGTCTTTTTCAGGTATAAAGGATGCAGTCAAATTGTCATTTGCATAATCGGATAGCACAACTCCTGTTGCTTGCCAATTATCAATAGCAGCCCTGTTATTTCGAACAAGACCGAGAGCCAAACTGGTCATAAAAAAGACCATAAAAGCAATGAGAAAAATGGTTGTTAGAATTAAACTGTAACGCAGTTTATTCTGTAAAATTTCTTTGATAGCAAGATACATGCCAATCTCCTTTAAGTATTCTGTTGTTGAGGGAACAAATCTCCTCTTTACCATAGCACTAAAGATAGAAAACTATCTCGTCATGAACAACTAGAATCAATTTAAAAGAATCCTGTCCTTACTTCAAAATTGAATTTATTTGCATCTGTGTATGATTTTTATTCGTTTCAACCATCAAATTTCCCCTCGTTGAAATAAGAGAAAAATAATAAAGTTTAAACGGTTTACTCATCCTATCATTTTCCCATCAGCATGTCAAGAAAATCGTAATTGGCCTTGATAACAGATTTTATGCAATTTGTAACAATCCTGTAATAATTCTCTCTTTAAAAAATGATAAAATAGTAATGTACTGTTAAGGAGAGAAATATGCCCGCTAGAAAATTACACCCGTATGAGTTAGAACAAGAAAGTGTAAAAACTGCTCAGTTTCAAGATTATGTTCCAGAAAATACTTCTGTTGCTAGTGTAAAGGAAGTCCTATTTTTTGTAAACATCGCTTGCTTCTGCGTCTTTTTAGCGATTTTTAGCTTTTTGTTCTTATCACTAAAAGTAAACACTGTCTTATCATTTGCTTTGGCTATCGGTCTTAGTCTTGTAGCTTTGCAATTTCAGCGTACTTTTATCAAGAAAAAA
>CAKPXD010000159.1 GCA_934201655.1 uncultured Streptococcus sp.
GGTATCATAATAATACTGTGCAACTCTTGGATAATCATCTGAATTGTCATCTGGTAAATTCAATTCTTCCTTAAATAATTGAATCAATTCTCCCCAAGTTGGCAAATTTGAATTAGCTGATATACCTGCACCAACAAATAAGATTAAAGAATTTTCCTTAATCGATTTCTTTATTTGAGATACAGATAGACTATAATTTTCTTCCATATTTTAAGACCATCCTATTATTCACTTGTTTCAACCAAATACAAGTTACTCTTCTATACTCTTCTCTTCCCTGTCACATAATCATAAATAAGAGTTTGTCTTTGTTTGTTAATATTATCAATTTGTTCTTGTTTGACTTTTATTAGAGCATCTACATTAGAGCATTGTTTATCTAAATATTCTACAATTCCATACTGTTCCTCTAGTGGTATTATTGGGATAATAATATTTTTTAAATTGTAAGAATAGATAACATCAATCGTGGTGCTGTTACTCAAAAATTTTAACTGTTCTTTAACGAGTGTAGTATCATTAAAAAAATACTTTATTAACCTTGGTTGAACGATATGACTATCTACCCTAAACTTCATAAGACAAGGGTGTAAAACACCTTCAAAATAATCTTTAGGAACAATAGCGATACGACCAATAGTGCCTCTAGTAGTCAACAATATATCTCCAGATACGACAGAAAAGTTTTTTAATTCTTTCCATTTTGCATCGCTTATAAAGGTATCCGTTTCAGTAAAATTATTGTCTAAAACATTACGCTGATTATATACCCATTTACCTGAACTTCTTATTGCATCTCCTGATAACGTCGAACCAAATGGACCAACCTTAATATTATTACTTACTTTTTCAAGAGTAAATTTCAACTTACTCACTCCCCATCCTTCAGGAACCTGTCCGATCCAGTCGATTCCTGAATCCTTCATAGGGACTGTTTTATCCAGTCCTTTTGTGACAGTCTCATAAATCAAGCTAGCACGGTAGTCTTTGAGTTTTTGAATTTGCTCCTCCAGTAGACTTTTTACCGTATCCAACTGGGCAGTTTTCTTATCTAGAAAATCAGCAATTTTTTGTTGCTCACTTTTAGGCGGGATAATTACAAAAATACTATTTAAGATACCTTGAGTGACACTATAAACTTTAACACCACTAACTTTATTTTGGATTTGTTTTCTAATAGCTAAAGAATCAAACAAATGCATGAAGTATCTAAAATCATGTTCATCATAATCGTTTAATCTAGCTATGATTGTATGGTATCCAGCTAAAAGTTGACCTGTTGAATCTAACCGAGTAGAAAAATTCCCTGCACCCTCTAAATCTTCAGAAGTGTCTGCAAAGACAAAATCGCCTTTATTTAACTTCACACCTTTTTTTGACAGATAATAGTTCGCAACAAAAGGTAATCTAACATCACATGACTGAACTTGTTTAGTCAAACTAGAGTGTATTTGTCCATAATTTATGACTGGAATTCCCTCGTCAACCAAATGTTCTTTAGTAATACTAAGTCCTTTAGAAGTATTAAATAAATATTTAAATTTTACTATCTCCCACTCTTCTGGTATCTGTCCGATCCAGTCAATCCCACTCACTTTCATCCTAGTCATGTTTTAGTTCCTCCAAGAGAGACTGTAGTTCTGCTTCTAAGTCATAGAACTCTGCTAAGAGCTTCTCTGCACTTTCTGGTGCTTGGTATTGATAGAAATAGCGGGTAAAAGGAATCTCGGCTCCATAGCCCTTTTCCTCATCAAACCAGTAGTGGGCGTCAGGTACATGGGGATAGACCTCACGCGCAAAGTAGTCTTCAACATCCTCTGTTAGCTTGACGATTTCACTGTCCTTGGTTGTCTTATCATAGACAATTCCTCCAGCAATCTCATTTGGCTTGTCTTTCTTCTTAGTGCGGATGACTTCTGCCGTCTTGTCCATTTCGCTCATAGCTAGGGCTAAAGCATTGATATTAGCAGGCGTTACCTTGATATCCCCCAATAAGTCCTTAATGACTTGGACAAAGCTTTCAAAGTTAGGATAACTGTCATCCGTGATTCCCTCACGAAGAGCATCTAAGATAGCTTCTTGCTTGGCTTTTCCAGCTTCGAAGTCTTGTAATTTCTTCTCATCTTTGGCTGATCGTGGTTCCATCTCTAGTAATTCTTGATACTGGTATTCGTCAAATAGTTTAGCTAGGAAAGGAACGCTTTTGGCCTTCTCAATGGTTTCTTCAGTAATCCAGCCACGACGTTGCAGAGGTTGCATGACTGTATATTCTCGGTATAAAAACTCATTCTTATCAAAGATCTTCACATGGTCATTTTCTTTAAAATCATCATACCATTTGAGGATCTGGCGGATATTATCTTGAGACAACTCACGGCGTTTTTGTCCCAGAGATTTACGTAAAGGAACAAACTCTTCTGTCGCATTGATAAACTGGACCTTGTTTTGACGCTCAGGAGATTTGTTTTTATTGTAAATCCAGATATAAATCCCAATCCCCGTATTGTAGAAAAACTGTCCTGGAAGGGCAATAATAGCTTCTAGCAAGTCATTCTCAAGGATGTAACGACGGATCTGACTTTCCCCAGATGAAGTACCACCAGAAAAGAGAGGAGAACCGTTTGAAATGATGGCTGCTCGTCCATTTTCTTCTAGTTTAGCTAAACCATGAAGATGGAAAAGTAGCTGGGCATCGCCAGTTCCCGGAGTCGCTACAAAACGTCCTTGTCGACCTTCTGTAGTAACAAAGAGGTTATGATCTGCCTTAACAGCTTCTTCGACACCATCGTCCGCATCTTTCCCGCCCCAAGATTGACCAAAGGGAGGATTGGCAATGACAAAACTCATCTTTGTATCTGGGAATGGATCGGGATCTTTTAGGGTGTCTGCCTTCACAAAATAATCCGAATCTTCCTGACGAATCAACATATCCGCTCGACCAATCCCGAAAGTCTCAGGTAAAACTTCCTGACCAAAAAGACGGACAGTCGCTCCTGTATCTAGTTGACGGATGTAACTTTTGGCTGTCGCTAGCATACCACCTGTCCCAGCAGCCATATCTAAGATTTTCAACTCTTTTTTATCGACAAATAATTCTTCATCGGCTTCGATCAGGAGCAGATTGACCATTAGAGCAATGACTTCACGAGGTGTATAGTGAGATCCAGCTTCCTCATTTTCAGAAAAGCGACGGATAATATCCTCAAACATATAGCCCATCACCATAGAGTCCACCGAACTTGGTGATAGGTCAATCTGAGAGAACTTTTTGATGACAGTAAAAAGACGCCCAGACTTTGCAAGCGTGTGGACCTGTTCTTT
>CAKPXD010000160.1 GCA_934201655.1 uncultured Streptococcus sp.
TTCACCTGGTTTTTGTGGAGCACCAGCAGTGATAACTACAAGGTCAGCATCCGCACAGTCTTCGTACTTAGCTGCATAGATTTTTTTAGGTGAAGTAAAAGCTAGCGCGTGGCTAAGGTCTTCAGCATCACCAACTGCTTTTTCAAACAATTGAGGAATTTCAATGATACCAAGTTCTTGTGCAATTCCTTGTGTTACGAGGGCAAAAGCGTAAGATGAACCTACGGCACCGTCACCGACAAGGATAACTTTTTTGTGTTGTTTAGTTGCTGTCATTTGTCTAAACATCTCCTTTATTTTATTAAGGGGGAATCCCATTTGATTTCATTCTATCACTTTTGCTAAGCTTTGTCACGGATATACCTTCGCGATAAATATGTAAACGTTTTACACGTATTGTTAGACTGTAAAATAGTCCAAACTATGGTATAATATATCTAGTTACTAATAGTGAAATGAGGCATTTTTTAATGCAAGATAAAAATTTAGTGAATGTCAATCTGACCAAGGAGATGAAGACTAGCTTTATCGACTACGCCATGAGTGTAATCGTATCGCGTGCTCTTCCTGATGTTCGTGATGGGTTGAAACCTGTTCATCGTCGTATTTTGTACGGAATGAACGAATTAGGAGTTACGCCTGATAAACCTCATAAGAAATCTGCCCGTATTACAGGGGACGTAATGGGTAAATACCACCCACACGGGGATTCATCTATCTATGAAGCTATGGTTCGTATGGCTCAATGGTGGAGCTACCGCTACATGCTTGTAGATGGGCACGGTAACTTTGGTTCTATGGACGGTGATGGTGCTGCCGCGCAACGTTATACCGAAGCACGTATGAGCAAGATTGCTCTTGAAATGCTTCGCGATATCAATAAAAATACCGTTGATTTTGTTGATAACTATGATGCCAATGAACGAGAACCTGTTGTTTTACCAGCTCGTTTCCCAAATCTTTTGGTCAATGGTGCCACAGGTATTGCCGTTGGTATGGCGACCAATATTCCACCTCATAATTTGGGTGAAACCATTGATGCTGTTAAACTCGTCATGGATAATCCTGAAGTTACAACCAAAGATTTGATGGAAGTTTTGCCTGGTCCAGACTTCCCAACTGGTGCCCTTGTTATGGGTAAATCAGGTATTCATAAGGCGTATGAGACTGGTAAGGGATCTATTGTTCTTCGTTCTCGTACGGAAATTGAAGAAACTAAAACAGGTCGCGAACGTATCGTTGTTACTGAATTCCCATATATGGTCAACAAAACCAAAGTACATGAACATATTGTGCGTCTGGTTCAAGAGAAACGTATTGAAGGAATTACAGCTGTTCGTGATGAATCTAACCGTGAAGGTGTTCGCTTTGTTATTGAAGTTAGACGCGACGCATCAGCTAATGTTATTTTGAACAACTTATTCAAGATGACTCAGATGCAGACTAGTTTTGGTTTTAATATGCTGGCCATCCAAAACGGTGTTCCAAAGATTCTCTCTCTTCGCCAAATCTTGGATGCATACATTGAGCACCAAAAAGAAGTTGTGACTCGTCGCACTCAATTTGATAAAGAAAAAGCTGAGGCACGCGCCCACATTTTAGAAGGTCTCTTGATTGCTTTGGATCACATTGACGAAGTCATTCGTATCATCCGTGCAAGTGAAACTGACCAAGAGGCTCAAGCGGAATTGATGAGCAAGTTCAAGCTATCTGAACGTCAAAGCCAAGCAATCCTAGACATGCGTCTCCGTCGTTTGACTGGCTTGGAGCGTGATAAGATTCAATCAGAATATGATGAGTTGATTGCTTTGATTGCTGACTTAGCGGACATTCTTGCAAAACCAGAACGTGTGGCTCAAATCATCAAGGAAGAATTGGATGAAGTCAAACGCAAGTATGAAGATAAACGCCGTACTGAGTTAATGGTTGGTGAAGTATTGACGCTTGAAGATGAAGACTTGATTGAAGAGACTGATGTTCTTATCACTCTATCAAATAAAGGTTATATTAAACGTTTGGACCAAGACGAGTTTACTGCCCAAAAACGTGGTGGACGTGGCGTACAGGGAACTGGAGTCAAGGACGATGACTTTGTCCGTGAGTTGGTTTCTACCAGCACCCATGATCACTTGCTCTTCTTTACCAACAAAGGCCGTGTCTATCGTTTGAAAGGTTATGAAATCCCAGAATATGGTCGTACAGCCAAGGGATTGCCTGTAGTTAACCTCTTAAAACTGGATGAAGGAGAAAGCATCCAAACGATCATTAATGTCGAATCAGAACGTAGTGATGATGCATACATCTTCTTTACGACTCGAGCAGGTATTGTTAAGAGAACTAGTGTTAAAGAATTTGCCAACATTCGTCAAAATGGTCTAAAAGCCTTGAATTTGAAAGATGAGGACGAATTGATTAATGTTCTTCTTACTCAAGAAGATACTGATATCATTATCGGTACTAAATTGGGTTATGCAGTTCGTTTCAACCAGTCATCCGTTCGTAGCATGAGTCGTAGTGCAACTGGTGTTAAAGGAGTAAATCTTCGTGAAGGCGATGCTGTAGTTGGAGCTAGAGTAATCACTGACCAAGATGAGGTCCTCATTATCACCGAAAAAGGGTACGGTAAGCGTACAGTTGCCACTGAATATCCAACTAAAGGTCGTGCTGGTAAAGGTATGAAGACCGCTAATATTACTGATAAGAATGGTCATCTTGCTGGTCTTCTAACTGTAAAAGGTGACGAAGATTTGATGGTTATCACAGATACCGGTGTCATGATTCGTACAAATGTTGCCAATATTTCTCAAACTGGACGTTCAACCATGGGAGTTAAGGTTATGCGTTTAGATGAGAACGCTAAGATTGTAACCTTTACAACAGTTGCGGCAGCTGAGAAAGAAGAAGTTGGGGCAGAAAACGAAACAGAAAGTGAAGAATAATGTCTCAAAAAAGAACTAAGAGTAAAAAAAATAAACGTAAGAATCTGCTGATTAATATTTTAGCTGGCTTTCTAATCCTTTTGTCTCTAGCCTTGATTTTTAACTCAAAGATTCGTAATATCTTTATGGTTTGGAATACTAACAAGTATCAAGTTAGTCAAGTTTCAAAAGAGAAGCTTGAAGAGAACAATGGTGCAGAAGGAAATTTTGATTTTAATTCCGTGAAAGCTATTTCTTCGGAGGCTGTTTTATCATCCCAATGGGATGCACAACAGTTGCCTGTTATAGGTGGAATTGCAGTTCCTGAAGTAGAAATCAACCTGCCAATCTTTAAAGGTTTGGACAATGTAAACTTGTTCTACGGAGCAGGAAC
>CAKPXD010000161.1 GCA_934201655.1 uncultured Streptococcus sp.
TTCACACGACAAGAATAACCATCTAGATAGGCAATAAAATTTTCTTCAATCGCATTGGGATCATTTTGGAGATTTTCAAGCGTAAAAGGACTGGTATTATAGTATTTATAGCCAGACTTGTTCTCAAGAACCTTTTCAGGTGTATTGGGATTTAACTGATAAAGTGCAACTACTTCATCTTTGGTTGGCAATAAAGCAGCTTCTAAGCGAGTCAAGACAAACATCGGAATAATAACATCTCGATACTTATCTGCACGGTAAGCTCCACGTAAGGTATTCGCAATCGACCAAACTGCATTAACTACATTTGAAATCTGAACATCATTCGACTGAAATATCGGTAGTTTTTCTTTAAAATTAGACATTTGCTTCCCCTGTTTTTATGATTTACAATTCTCTTCATTATACCATAAAATAAGAGTTATAAAGCGCATTCAAGGGTAAATAATGCGGTTATTATACTAAAAAATTAGCTTTTATCCCAGGAACTTTATGAATTTTTGAAACGAATCTCTACAAAAGATTATTTATATAAAAAAAGCCCACCTCTCAGTAGACTTAGTAATGATCCTTAAAGGATAAGAAAGCGACACTATCACCATCCATCATATAGATGATACGATTATCTGCATCAATACGACGTGACCACGCTCCTTGGTAATCATATTTGAGTGGTTCTGGTTTACCAATTCCTGTAAATGGATCACGTTGAATATCCTTGATTAGTTTGTTGATTCTTTTTAATGTTTTCTTATCTTGGTTTTGCCAATAGCAATAATCTGCCCAGGCATCTTCTGTAAACTTGAGCAGCATCCATCACTCCTCAATCACATGCACCTGAGTGTGTCCCGCACGAACTTGGGATATTCCTCGTAAGACCTTGTCAGAAAGCTCCTTATTCTGAGCAATTCTCAAGGTTTCTTGAATACTATCCCACTCACTTTTTGAAAGGACTACAATATCCTCATCTGGGTTTTTGTTGACCACTGTCAATGGCTCAAACTCATCGTTTACCTTCTTCATGTAGTCTTTTAAATGATTTCGGAATGTTGAGTAAAGAACTGCTTCCATAACCATACCTCTTTTTACCTCTTTTCCATTATTATACATCAAAAGAAAAAAATTGTCAGGAACTTGTACAAGATTTTTTTCTTTTCTATCTAGTTATTCGAAAAAAAACTTAAAAAAGTCCACCTCACAGTAGACTTAGTTCAATTCGATTCTGATTGGTACTCTGCCGAAATTTTGTTCTGCGATACTCGGGTGTCCCAGTTGATAAATTTGGTCTGCCTTTTGTGTTATGGCATCCCAGGGTTCTTTACCGATTCGGCTAACTAGATTGACCTGCTCCTTGAGTGTTTTAAGGTGTTGTCTGCCTTTTTCGGTAAAACCAAGGACGTGAATACCTTCTGGCAAGTCACTTTCTCTAGCCTGCACCAAGATATAGGTCAAGAGACGTCGCACACGCGCCTTGGTGTAGCGTTTGGTAGCCACTATCTCGACTAATTCTTCCACAGACTGAGCTGTCTTTATAGCATCCTTGATCCGCACCGCCATTTCTTGATTGACCTGATAGATGGCGGTTAGGTCTGGATTTGATAAGATTTGATAGCGTAAAAGTGGAAAATAATCTTCCCAGTTCACCTTACTAGCATTTTCAAACAGCTCAATAGTTGGCATAAAGCGTTCTAAGAAATCTTGATCTGATTGATGCTGACGGATAGCTGTCGCCGAAGCAAAGTCCACATCCTTGTCCACCGAATGATATCCAGCTCCCTGACGTTTGATTGGATGAAGTTTGATATCTCTCCCAGCAACTGCCTTGGCATAGGCTAGAGCAAGAACATGATTGGGCGTATCACCCGAAAAATCAAGACCTGCAAATTCCTTCCACATGGCTTGGGTTTTCTGAGGGTAGGAGAGGGAATCAGGTAGATTATCCACAAAATTCTCCATCTCTTGACTACGCTCTGCATATAAATCAGCGATTTTCTGATAATCCAGAACTTCCTCTGTCCCAAAAGCTAGGCTATCAATTCCTAACTGTGCCAAGATATCTACTGCTCCTTGTCCAAAGAAATCCGCTGCTTGAACACTGACTAAGAAGGGCAATTCCACTACCAGATCTGCTCCATTCTCCAGTGCCATTTGAGCTCGTATCCACTTGTCAACGATAGCCGGCTCGCCACGCTGCATGAAATTCCCAGACATGGCAACGATTTTCAGGCCATCTGCCTGTTCCAGCAGGTATTTGTGGCCATTATGAAAGGGATTGAACTCCGCAATAATACCTGTAATGGTCATGGTAATCTCCTACTTCTGTGCCACAAAAAACCAACGGGTGCTAGTTTCTGTTGGTTCCTTGTCTTCAAAGTCCGCAAAGAGTTTAAAGGATTTGAATCCAGCCTGTTCTAGTAAAATATCATAAGTCAAGACCTCATAAGTCCGTTCCTCATGGACTTCATCATGACGACTAAAGGAACCATCCGCTTCTTTGATAAAGAAGGTCAACTCATGCACGATAGAATGAGGCGCAGCATCCTCATAGGTATCCCAAAGCATAGCGAAGTCTTCGGCATTTTCATGATAGGAATAACCAGGAAAGACCTCATCTGTCTGGTAGGTCGAATGCACATCAAAGATAAAGACCCCGTCCTCATTGAGGGCATTGTAGACTTCTTTAAAGACATCCCCGACTTCAACCTCATCCTGCATGTAACAGATTGAGTCCGAGTAACACGTGACAAAGTCGTATTGACCTGCCTTGGACAGGTCCAACATATTGCCTTCAATAAAATCAATCTTTTGCTTGGCTGAAGCAGCTCTCTTCTCAGCAATCTTCAGCATATCCGCGCTTAAATCAAGCCCAGTCACATCAAAACCAGCTTGAGAAAAGCGAACGGACTGGATGCCTGTCCCACAAGCCAGCTCCAAGAGTTTCTTTCTCTCCTTAGTCTTAGGCAAATGACGGAGGGAAAAGTCCGTCCATTTGTCGTATAAACTATCATCCATAACTGCATCATAGACCGCCGCAAAAGTTTCATAAGTAGCCATAATTAAGATACAAAGAGCGTTAAAAGCAAGGAGAAAATAGGAAACTTTCTGCTGTATCGTCAGATACAAAGGAAGTTTATCTTTTTCTCGCAGCTTTTAGCTCGTGTTCAATTAAGAGACCAACTAAACACAAGGCCCTATCCTTTCTTTCCATAGAATTTCAATTTAACCAACAAAACTCAGTTGCTGCCAACTGAGTTTACCTGCTTATGCTA
>CAKPXD010000162.1 GCA_934201655.1 uncultured Streptococcus sp.
TTTATCGCTGTTAAGGGGGCTCCTGACCAATTGCTCAAACGTGTGACGCGTATTGAAGTCAATGGGGAAGTTCGTCCAATCACAGAAGAAGACAAACAAGCTATCCTTGCAACCAACAAAGATTTGGCTAAACAAGCCCTTCGTGTTTTGATGATGGCTTATAAGACAAGCAACGAAATTCCAACCTTGGAATCTGAAATCGTTGAGTCTGACCTCATCTTCTCTGGTTTGGTCGGCATGATTGACCCTGAGCGTCCAGAAGCTGCAGAAGCTGTTCGTGTCGCTAAGGAAGCGGGTATCCGTCCAATCATGATTACGGGTGACCACCAAGATACAGCAGAAGCTATTGCCAAACGTCTTGGAATCATCGATCCAAATGATACAGAAGACCATGTCTTCACGGGTGCTGAGTTGAATGAACTCTCTGATGAAGAATTCCAAAAAGTCTTCAAGCAATACTCTGTATATGCCCGTGTATCACCTGAGCACAAGGTTCGCATCGTTAAAGCTTGGCAAAATGAAGGCAAGGTTGTTGCCATGACAGGTGACGGGGTTAATGATGCGCCATCACTTAAGACAGCTGACATCGGTATCGGTATGGGGATTACAGGTACAGAAGTTTCTAAGGGAGCTTCTGATATGGTCCTTGCTGATGATAACTTTGCAACCATTATCGTAGCAGTTGAAGAAGGACGTAAGGTCTTCTCAAATATCCAAAAATCCATCCAATACCTCTTGTCTGCTAATATGGCTGAAGTTTTCACCATCTTCTTTGCAACCTTGTTGGGTTGGGATGTGCTTCAACCAGTGCATTTGCTATGGATTAACCTGGTAACAGATACGCTCCCAGCCATCGCCCTTGGTGTGGAACCAGCTGAGCCAGGCGTCATGACTCACAAACCTCGTGGGCGTAAGTCTAACTTCTTTGATGGTGGTGTCTTCGGAGCAATCATTTATCAAGGGATCTTCCAAACCATGCTCGTTTTAGGTGTTTATGGTTGGGCTCTTCTCTTCCCAGAGCACCAAAGTCATACTGAAATCCATGCGGATGCCCTTACCATGGCTTTTGCAACTCTTGGTTTGATCCAATTGCTCCATGCCTTTAACGTTAAATCGGTTTACCAATCTATCTTTAAAGTGGGACTCTTTACCAACAAGACATTTAACTGGTCTATCCCAGTTGCCTTCGTCCTCTTTGTGGTGACAATTTTGGTTCCTGGATTTAATAATCTCTTCCACGTGTCACACTTGAGTTTGACTCAATGGATGGTGGTCGCTATAGGAGCACTTATGATCGTGGTCCTTGTTGAGATTGTTAAAGCAGTCCAACGAGCACTTGGAAAAGATAAAAACGCTATTTAAGCATTATGAAAGTCATCTTCGGATGGCTTTTTTGTTTTTATATATGGTAAACAGAGATAGATTTTATGCTATAATCAAGTTGAGAAAAAGATGGAGGAATAGTAGTTGGAAAAGAAAATTGTAAAAGATATCTTGTTTTTGTCGCAGGTATCCCAGCCTGCTAGTCAGGAAGATTTACCCCTAGCAAAGGATTTGCAGGATACCCTATTGGCTAATCGAGAAACCTGTGTTGGACTAGCGGCCAATATGATTGGGGTACAAAAACGTGTCATTATTTTTAATATCGGAATGATTCCCATGGTTATGTTTAATCCAGTTCTCCAATCTTTTGAAGGGGCATACGAGACAGAGGAAGGTTGTTTGTCTTTGACAGGTGTAAGACCGACAACTAGGTATGAGAAGATTACAGTAAGCTATAGAGATATCCATTGGCAAGAGCAAACCATTACCCTGACAGGTTTTCCAGCGCAGATTTGTCAGCATGAATTGGATCATTTAGAAGGTCGTATTATTTAGGCTCAAATCCTTCAAACTAAGTAAAGCCTCGTTTTTCTTGCACTCTTGTTTGAAATTTGTGATAATGAAAGAAAGAATAATAAATGGAGGACAGTCAAATGGGATTTTATCTGATGATTGGTTCGATGTTGCTTGGTCTTTTCGCTTTGAAGATAGGATTTTCTCACCTAAAGGAGAAAAAGATTACTCTGTCATCTATCTTGACAAGCTGCCTTGGGACAGCACTAGTTCTCTTTGCAATCTGGTTAGGATTGCCAAAATAAGGAAAGAAGAGGCTGGGACAAAAGTCCTAGCCTCTCAATTGTCTTTGGATTGTCGAGCAAGACGCAGTGGTTGAGTGGGCTCTACTCAACTGTGCGGAGGTGGGACAACGAAATCGAATTCTAACGAATTACCGATTTCTGTCCCACTCTCTTTTAAGTGCAAATCCTTGGTAGTCCTAAAAAAATATGCTACACTAACACTATGAAAATTCTAATCCCAACCGCAAAAGAAATGAATACCGAAATTCCTAGTTTAGAGGCTAAACACTTGCGCCCTGAAAGTCAGGCAGTGCTGGATGAATTGGCCAGATATTCTGCCCAAGAGCTGGAGAGTTTTTACAAAATATCTGCCGAAAAAGCGCAAGAGGAGTATGACCATATCCAGGCCTTGAAAAATGAAACTGCGACAAACTATCCAGCCTTGCACCTCTTTGATGGACTCATGTATCGCAACATCAAACGGGACGATCTTACCAAGGAGGAGCAAACCTATCTGGAGAAACACCTCATGATAACGTCAGCTCTCTATGGTGTGATTCCAGCCTTTGAACCGATTGCGCCTCACAGACTGGACTTTTTGATGAAACTAAAAGTCGCTGGAAAAAGCTTGAAAAGTCATTGGCAGTTAGCTTATGAGGAGTCAATGAAAGACCAGGAGTTAATCTTTTCACTCTTGTCTTCTGAGTTTGAAACTGTCTTTCCTAAAGAAATCCGTGAGAAAATGGTGACCTTTAAGTTTATGGAAGAGCGAGATGGTAAACTAAAAATCCACTCAACCATTTCTAAAAAAGCTAGAGGTGCTTTCTTAACAGCCTTGATGGAAGGTCAGGTAGCCTCGGTGGAAGAGATTAAAAAGCTCAGCTTTGCAGGTTTCAATTATCGAGAAGACTTGTCTAGTGATAAGGAATTGGCTTTTGTGAAATAGATTGAAAATAGAGAGAGTGGGACAGAAATCGGTAATTCGTTAGAATTCGATTTCGTCGTCCCACCTCTGCACAGTTGAGTAGGGCTGTAAAAGCTGATGAAATCAGCGTAGTAGAGACCACTCAACCACTGCGTCTTGCTCGAC
>CAKPXD010000163.1 GCA_934201655.1 uncultured Streptococcus sp.
CTACTATTTTGACTAGTTGGCTCTTCTGGAGTCGTAGTTGTAGTAGTTGAAGATGAAGTCTTAGGTTCTTCAGTCGTAGTTGTAGTAGTTGAAGATGAAGTCTTAGGTTCTTCAGTCGTAGTTGTAGTAGTTGAAGATGAAGCCTTAGGCTCTTCAGTTGTTGTAGTAGTTGAAGTTGTACTTGAAGTTTTTGGTTCTTCAGTAGTAGTTGTAGTAGTTGAAGTCGTAGACTCAGTTGTCGTAGTTGTAGTCGTAGTAGTGGTTGTTGAAGTTGTAGTTGGTTTGTTTGATGTGTTAACGACCTTAATCACGTTTGCATCATCAATTTTTTCAACTTTAGAAGTGTAACCTTCAGGTGTATTTGTTTCCACTACTGAGTACTCAATCTTCTTACCATCTTTGATACCTGGTAAATTAGTAAATGCTGCTTGCCAACCAGAAGCTTTTGTAAGAGTTTGTGTCATCCCTTCCAAGGCTTGGCCGTCAGCATACAATTGAACTGTGATATCTTTACGGTCAGATTCTTCGTCTCCAACCCATTCTTTTTGAACGGTCACAGTTGTGTCACCAGATACCCAGAATTTCAACTCAGTGTTGTTCCAGAAAGCTGGATCTTCTTGTGGAGTTGTGATTTCGTCAGATTTCAATGTAGCGTTGTTGTCTACGCGAATTGTAGTCTTAGGAATTAATGTTTGGTATTCAATGATTAATTCTTCGTCTGTAGCTGTTTTGAAAACATCGCTGACGTCTGATAAATTAACGGTAAATCCATTACCGTCGGCATCGAATTTAACATGTTTCCAGAAGTCCCATCCTGAAGCAACCACTTGTCCACCTTTTCTCAATGTGAATGATGGTTTCAAGTAAGTTCCAACGAAGAATTCACTTGCAGCGTGATTAGCTGCAGGAGCAAAAGTGATTTTTGAGTAATCTACAGCTGGAGCTTGGATTTTATCTGATACAACAGGGTTTGTGATGGCTTGCTTTTTGCCATCTCCGTTGATACGGATGAACCATTTTGTTAGATAGTAGTCATCTCCAACATTCATCCAGGCATAGTTTTCAGAAGCATCTAGTTTGAATTGCTTAGCTACATAGTCACCTGTAAGGTTGTATTTATTTAAGACTGATTCAAATACGCCAGGTCCATCAGGGCGTGTAATGATGACAGATTCTGAACCGACTTTAGAAGTGGCGGTCTTGTTTCCAGGATTTCCTGGAGTGCTATCCCACACTGCTCGGTATTGGAATCCACCCTTAACATTTTGGTTCATAGATTCGATTGCTTTTTTAAAAGTAAAAGTAATCTTCTTGTTTGTCATTGACAAGGTAGCCACTTCAGCACCGTTGGCTTGAAGTGATTGCGTTGCGAGTTCTGTGATATTGACACCTTCGGGAGCGTCGATGGTAAAAGTATCTCCTTCTTTAACAGATTTACCTGTTAAGTCCCAGTCAAAAGAAAATGTAACTTTTTGACCAGATGTGTCTGCTTTAAGGTTTGTAATGGTCGGTGTAACAGTCGCTGCAGAAACTGGCTTGATGATTGAAAAACCAAGAGCAACTATACTGAACATTGCTACAAACGCGAATAATTTTTTATATAGAGATTTCAATTTCCCCAAATCCTTTCTTCTATAAAATCTTCTTGTTTGGTAATAACACCCAAAATATTGATTTATATCATTTAATAAAATTGACAGTCCTATTCTGACGAAAAATCCTTTCTTTATTGCAGTTTACTCCAGCTCCATTGAAGATAAATTAATGCAATAGTTTTGAGACTCCGTATGTTATCAACTACTTTATATTTAGAGTAACGATTAGACGTAAAAGGGATTTTCTGCTAGTTTATTTCATGGACGTGAATCTAATATTTAAAAAATAACTAATGAATTTTTAAAATATTGGATTCGCTTCTGAAGAAAACTAATAATAGAAGTGCAATATATTAAAAAAGACATAATAATTGTCATAAATTAAGTATTAATATACCAAACAAACTAATTTTAGCATGAACCTCTTCACTAGTCAACGAAATAGATGTAAATTTCCTATAAATTTTGGTGTTTTTTGACTTGTTTTGACAAAATCTCAAAATAGGCTTAAAATATAGAAATTCTAGGCGTTCGCAAAACCGTTTTCTTATTATTTAATACAAAAAAGACAAAAATTGTATAAATGAACTTTCAAAGCTTTTTTCTAACTAAAAATATGATAAAATAGGTATGTTTGAACTAGAGCATTCGCTCAGAAATTTGGAATAGGAGAATATGATGCAAGCAGTAGAACATTATATCGAAACATTTG
This sequence comes from uncultured Streptococcus sp., assembly GCA_934201655.1. Classification (GTDB taxonomy): domain Bacteria; phylum Bacillota; class Bacilli; order Lactobacillales; family Streptococcaceae; genus Streptococcus. Next base: position 2,308 of record CAKPXD010000163.1, read on the forward strand.
TTCCTGAACATTATGATTTATTTTTAGACTTGAGTCGTGAGACCAAGACGTTTTCAGGAAAAGTAACCATTACTGGTCAAGCTCAAAGTGACCGTATTTCCCTTCACCAAAAAGACTTGGAAATTGCTTCTGTTGAAGTAGCAGGGCAAGCTCGTTCATTTACAGTTGATAACGAGAACGAAGCTCTTCATATCGAACTTACAGAAGCAGGTTCAGTTGAATTGGTTATTGCTTTTTCAGGTAAAATCACAGACAACATGACAGGAATCTATCCATCATACTACACAGTTGATGGAGTTAAGAAGGAAGTCTTGTCGACTCAGTTTGAGAGCCACTTTGCCCGTGAAGCCTTCCCATGTGTGGATGAACCAGAAGCGAAAGCAACCTTTGATCTAGCTCTTCGTTTTGACCAAGCAGATGGCGAACTTGCCTTGTCAAACATGCCTGAGATTGACGTTGAAAATCGCAAAGAAACTGGCATCTGGAAGTTTGAAACTACACCTCGTATGTCTTCTTACTTGCTAGCTTTCGTAGCTGGTGATTTGCAAGGGGTAACTGCTACAACTAAAAACGGTACCTTGGTAGGTGTATACTCAACCAAGGCCCATCCACTTTCAAACCTTGATTTCTCACTAGACATCGCTGTTCGTTCTATCGAATTTTACGAAGACTACTACGGAGTCAAGTATCCAATCCCTCAATCTCTTCATATCGCCCTTCCTGACTTCTCAGCAGGTGCTATGGAAAACTGGGGTCTCGTAACCTACCGTGAAGTTTACTTGGTTGTGGATGAGAACTCTACCTTTGCTAGCCGTCAACAAGTTGCTCTTGTCATTGCCCATGAGCTTGCTCACCAATGGTTCGGTAACCTAGTAACTATGAAATGGTGGGATGACCTCT
>CAKPXD010000164.1 GCA_934201655.1 uncultured Streptococcus sp.
ACGTAGAGTCCTATAAACTGTCCTTGCAGACAATTTTTAATCAATATCAGATTCCTTTTTATTTAGGTAAGAGTGAGTCTATGACTCATCATCCTTTGACTCAATTTGTAGAATCTGTGGGACGTCTCAAACGGTACTATTTCCGTCAGGAAGATTTGATTAATCTCTTACGAACTGGCCTATACACCGATCTTGCTCAAGAATAAATCGATAGCTTTGAACAATATATCCGCTATTTAGGTATTGATGGACTTTCTAACTTTAAACAAGAATTTACAAAAAATCATCATGGAAAATTTGATTTAGAAAAATTAAATGTGCTGCGTGTCCGTGTCCTAAATCCACTAGAAACTTTATTATCCAGTCGTAAGCAAAAGACTGAAAATATCCTTACAAAATGGAATAACTTTTTGAAGGGTGCATCTGTTACCAAGCAATTACAAGCCTTATCTGAAACGATGGAAGCAGCAGAGCAAGAAAGACAAGAAGAGGTATGGAAGGCATTTTGCCACGTAATGGAGCAATTTGTGACCGTATTTGAGGGGACTCAGGTTGCTTTAGATGATTTCTTGGCTCTTCTTCATTCAGGGATATCATTGTCAAATTATCGTACAATCCCAGCAACGGTAGATACGGTTCTGGTGCAAAGTTATGATTTGATTGCGCCTTTGACTTCTGATTACATCTATGCACTTGGCTTAACCCAGGACCATCTACCTAAAATCACCCAAAATACTAGTCTTTTGAGTGATGAAGAAAGAGAAGTTTTAAACCAAGGTACTGAAGAAGGCTCTCAATTATTGATTGCTAGCCATGAAAATCTTAAGAAGAATCGCTATACCATGCTTTCTTTGGTAAACTCTGCTAAGAAGCAATTAGTCTTATCAGCGCCAAGTTTACTCAATGAAAACGAGAGTAAAGAGTCAGTTTATCTGAAAGAATTGCAGGACTTTGGTTTTAGCAAGATTGAAAAGAGAATTGATCGAAAAAACCTATCAAAGGATGATATTGGTTCTTATCACAGTCTTTTGTCTAGTCTTGTTGCTTATCACCAGCAAGGTGAGTCGGAGACAAGTGAGCAGGACTTAACCTTTATTAAGGTTCTAGCTCGTGTCATGGGAAGAAAATTAGAAGATCAAGGTCTTGATAATCCTGTCCTACCTACAAGCCCAAAAAGTAAGACCTTAGCTACTGAAACTTTGGAAGCCTTGTATCCTCAAGATCAGGATTTCTATCTATCAACTTCTGGATTAACAGAGTTTTATCGTAATGAATACAGCTATTACCTTCGTTATGTCTTAGGCTTGCAGGAAGAATTACGTTTGCGACCTGATGCTCGAAGCCATGGGAATTTCTTGCATCGTATTTTTGAACGAGCTATGAAACTTCCTGTTGATACACCTTTTGACCGACGTTTAGAACAAGCAATCTCTGAAACCAGTAAAGAACGTGAGTTTCAAGCCATTTATCAAGAAAGTTTGGAAGCCCAATTAACCAAGGAAGTTCTTTTAGACGTTGCGCGTGCAACTGGGCACATTCTACGTCATAATTCTGAAATTGAAACAATTCAGGAAGAAGCAGTCTTTGGTGGCAAGGAACAAGCTTTTGTTCAGTTAGAAAACGGTAGAAATGTCTATGTCCGTGGTAAAGTTGACCGTATAGATCGCTTAAAGACAAGTGATGCGATTGGTGTTGTCGATTACAAATCTTCTCTAACTCAGTTTAACTTCCCTCTCTTTTATAACGGCCTTAATTCACAGTTACCGACCTATCTGGCTGCACTTAAAAAAGAAGGAAATACAGACTTCTTTGGTGCCATGTATTTAGAGATGGCTGAACCAGTTCAGTCCTTACAATCTGTTAAAACTCTTTCAAAAGCTTTAGCAGAAACGACTAAGAGTATGAAATATCAAGGGCTATTTCTTGAAAAAGAAATAAAGAATCTTGGTGAACTATATAATAAAAACAAAACCTATCAGTTGTCTGATGAGGAATTCCAGTTATTGCTGGACTATAACGCCCTTATTTATAAGAAAGCAGCAGAGAAGATTTTATCTGGTAGATTTGCTATCAATCCTTACACAGAAGACGGTAGAAGTATTGCCCCTTATGTCCAACAATACCAGTCGATAACTGGTTTTGAAGCTAATTACCATTTAGGTCAGGCAAGATTGTTAGATAAGGTTGCTAAGAGCAATGATAAGGGAACATGGTTTAATAAAATTAGAGAGGAGTTGGAGCGATGAAATTTTTATCCCAAGAAGAGATTGAAAAGTTGCAAATAGAAGAAGCTCAATCTGACAAGAAACCCAAGAAAACTGCTGAGCAAATTCAAGCTATTTACAGTTCTGGTCAAAATATTCTGGTCTCAGCATCAGCTGGCTCAGGAAAAACCTTTGTCATGGCTGAACGAATTCTTGATCAACTAGCGCGTGGTGTAGAAATTCGCCAACTCTTTATCTCAACCTTTACGGTAAAGGCAGCAACCGAGTTAAAAGAACGCTTGGAAAAGAAAATCAGTCAACAAATCCAAGAGACTCAGGATTTGGAGCTAAAAAAGCATCTTGGAAGACAATTAGCTGATTTACCAAACGCTGCTATCGGAACTATGGACTCTTTTACTCAGAAGTTCCTGGCTAAACATGGTTATCTGATTGACCTCGCCCCTAACTTTCGGATTCTTGAGAATGAAAGTGAGCAACTCCTCTTAAAGAATGATGTGTTTCAACAAGTTTTCGAAAGTCACTACCAAAGTAAGGAACAAGAACAGTTTAGTCAGCTGGTCAAGAACTTTGCGGGTAAAAGTAAGGATGCACGTGGATTGCGTAAACAGGTCTATATGATTTATGACTTTTTGCAATCTACAAGTAATCCTCAGGCTTGGCTACAGGAATCTTTCTTAAAAGGTTTTGAAAAGGCTGATTTTACAGTTGCTAAAGAAAACATTGTAGACGATATAAAGGAGAAACTCTGGGATTTAGAAAGCTTTTTCCGTTACCATTTGGATAATGATGCCAAGGAATTTGGTAAAGCAGCTTATTTAGAGTCTGTTCAACAAGTACTTGATGAAATCAGCTCTTTAACTCATGAATCTACTTTTGAACAATACCAAGAAGTTTTAGAGCGAGTTGTTAGTATCTCTAAGGATAAGG
>CAKPXD010000165.1 GCA_934201655.1 uncultured Streptococcus sp.
GGTCAGAGGAGTTCCGTAGTAGTTACCTACATACTCTGCATACTCTAACATCTGTCCTTGACGGATCAATTCTTCAAATTCTTCACGCGTACGGAAGAAATAGTCAACTCCGTCTACTTCACCTGGACGTTGCGCCCGCGTCGTCATAGATACAGAATATTGGAATTGGTTTTCAGAACTCTCAAAAATTTCTCGTCTAACCGTTCCTTTTCCAACTCCTGAAGGACCTGAAAAAACGATTAGTAAGCCACGGTCTGCCATGATGTCTCCTTTGGATAGTTTGTGAAATGCCTTGAAAATTCATTCAGAATTCTCTTTGTGAAGGCATTTCTGCTTACTACAATCTTTCTATCTAGTGTAACAAAAAAGCAGTAATTTTTCAACTGCTCTTTCTTATTTATTTTGCGTAATCAACTGCACGAAGTTCACGAATCACGGTTACCTTGATATTTCCTGGGTAATCGAGGTTGCTTTCGATTTTCTCACGAACTTTGTGAGCTAAGATTGTGACCTTATCGTCCTTGATTTGACCTGGATTTACCATGATTCGGATTTCACGACCTGCTTGAAGGGCAAAGCTATTTTGAACTCCTTCAAAGCTATTAGCGATTTCTTCTAAATCATGGAGACGTTTGATGTAGCTTTCAAGCGATTCGCTACGAGCTCCTGGGCGGGCTGCACTTAAGGCATCCGCTGCAGCAACGAGAACTGCGATTACACTTTCAGGCTCTACATCACCATGGTGACTAGCAATCGTGTTAATCACAACTGGATGCTCTTTGTACTTGCGAGCTAATTCAGTACCAATCTCAACGTGGCTACCTTCTACTTCTCGGTCAATGGCTTTACCAATATCGTGAAGGAATCCTGCACGGCGGGCAAGAGCTGCATTTTCACCAAGTTCGCTAGCCATGATACCAGCTAACTTAGCCACTTCGATTGAGTGTCGCAAGACATTTTGTCCGTATGAAGTACGGAACTGTAAGCGACCCATGATCTTCATCAAGTCTGGGTGAAGGTTTGGTGCACCGATTTCATAGGCTGCAGCTTCACCATATTCACGAATTCTGTTATCAATTTCTTGACGGTTTTTCTCAACCAACTCTTCGATACGAGCTGGGTGAATTCGTCCATCCTTAAGCAAGGTTTCCATCGTCATACGGGCAATCTCACGGCGGATAGGATCAAAACCTGACAAGGTTACCACTTCTGGCGTATCATCAATGATGACATCAACCCCTGTCAAACTTTCAAAAGTACGGATGTTACGACCTTCACGACCAATGATACGACCTTTCATAGTATCATCAGGCAGATGAACTGTCGAGTTGGTAGACTCAGCTACATACTCACCAGCAATTCTCTGCATCGCTTGGGACAGGATATCCTTAGCAAGCTTATCTGAACGTTCCTTGACTTCTTGCTCCGCCTCACGAATGCGGCTAGCAATTTCCTTGGTCAAGTCTTCTTCTGTCTGGGCTAAGATAATATCTTTTGCCTCTGACTGAGTCAAACTTCCGACACGCTCAAGTTCTGCTTGCTTTTGCTTTTCAATTTCCTCTAGTTGCTCTTCACGTGCATCAAGGTTTTTTGCTCTATCAGAAATACTTTGTTCTTTTTGTTCAAGTGTTTTTTCTTTGTTCGTCAAATTATCGTCTTTACGGTCAAGGCTCGTAGCTCTCTCCGTCAAACGACTTTCGATTTGCTTGAGTTCTTGACGCTCCGACTTAAATTCAGCGTCCACTTCTTCGCGGTATTTTCTGGCTTCCTCTTTAGCCTCCAATAGTGCTTCTTTTTTAAGAGACTTGCTTTCGCTCTTGGCTTCATTTAGTAATAAATCCGCTTCGCGCTCAGCTTGTCCTCGTAAATTAGTTGCTTCTTGTTCAGCATTTAAAAGCATCAACTCTGCAGCCTCTTGTGATGATTTCATCTTGACTGAGATGCTGACATATCCAATGACTAAACCAATGATGACGGCAAAAACAACTATAACAATTGTCATAATTTCCATGTTTTTACCTCAATTTATTTGTTTATCCGAATGACATGCATTCTTATACATTTTACCACAAAAAAATATTTTTAACAAACCTTAATTGAATATATTCTCTTGAATTTTAGAACTACAATTCCTCAGAACCTTTCAAACTTTTAAACACATCGTCAATAAATATATTTGCTAATCTCTTCTTGAAAGAGTCGTTATTTAATAGGGCTCCAAATAGTTCTTTACTCTGTTCATATCCGTCTATCAGAGCATTATCAATCTCTTCTTCAAAAGCAAATTTAAAATCTTCTCGAGAGTTAACATGTGCTGATTGTTTGAGTCTTGAATTTTTCTTTAGTAACTCACGAATAGAGACTGCTCCACTTATTCCAACTTCTGGTTCAATATCCAAATCTAACTGCTCATTTATTTCATCCAGAATTTCTGACAAGCGTTTTTCCTGGTCTTCTGTCACTGATGTTAAACTTGGTTTGGGTAACTCCACCTCATACTTTTGATCCAATTCGGAAATTCCCACAAATGAACCTGTTTTTTTATGTTTCATATAATCAACGACTATCTTATCGGCGATTGTAAAGTCATCACTACCAATCCGAACATCAATCATCTTCACTAAGCGTTGAAGATAATTGTATCTCTCGTGTAAGACCTCGTTTTGATAAGCTGTAGCTTGAATCAGGAAGGTGTACATCCGTAAGAAACCTCGGATCACCTTCCGAATAGATAACTGCTCTTTATCAGTGTAGCGTCTGACTCTCTCATAACCTTGGTTTAGAAGGGCTACCATTTTTTGTTTATCTCGACTAGAACGTTTCTCTTGATACAGATATTGGTTGAACTCATGGACAACCTCCGTATCTAAAATGCCATACTCGTCCAATTTTTTATCGAGGTCTAAAACATCTCGAGGTGAAATCGTTTCTGATAGAATCGTTGTGCGATAATAAGGGGCAAAAGCAGATTGAATGTCTTCATAAGTATTTTTAAAGTCAAGAATAAAGGTCTTCTTGTTGTAACCTCTGAAAATTCGATTCAGACGAGACAATGTCTGAACAGCCGCAACACTCCGTAATTTCTTATCTACATACATGGCCACC
>CAKPXD010000166.1 GCA_934201655.1 uncultured Streptococcus sp.
TTCAATGAAGCGACCATGGCGGGTCAAATGCTCTTTGCATGTTTTTGGGCCCTCTTGATCTTGCGCAATCTCCAGATGGCCTATATGGTGGAGAAGATTGCTAGTGCGATTGAAAAAGAAATTAAGAAGAAAAGAAAATAAAACCTTTTACAAGATGGAGACATCCACTTTGTAAAGGTTTTTTTCTATCACATTTTGATAAAAAATTAAAATCGTCCATCTCGTTCACTTCTGCAAACTCCTTGATTTTTTCCGATAATAATCCATATCATTATTTTTGGAGGTCAATCATGAAATATGGGTATGCGAGGATTTCGACAAAGGGGCAAAAGCTGGATCGGCAGTTGCAAGCCTTGGAAGAAGTGGGGTGTGAGAAGATTATCACAGATAAGGAATCGGGAAACAGTTTTGCTCGGAAAGGCTACCGGCGTTTGGCGAGACAGTTACGCGGTGGAGACGAGCTATACATCAAATCGATTGATCGCTTGGGTCGCAACTATGAAGAAATTATTGAACAGTGGCACTTTCTAACTGTCAAAAAAGAAATAGAAATCATAGTCCTTGATTTTCCCTTGCTCAACACGAAGGAGCAGGTCAATGGTCTAACAGGGAAGTTCTTATCAGATCTGGTCCTTCAAATACTTAGTTATGTGGCACAAGTAGAGCGCGAGAATATCCGAAAACGTCAACAAGAAGGCATTCAAATAGCAAAAGATAAAGGGGTTCAGTTTGGTAGGAGAAGCCTAGAAATATCTGATGATGCCAGAGAGATCCTTGAGAGCTATCGCAATGGAGAAATCTCCTCACTTAGAAAATGTGCCAAACTGATCGGAGTAAGCCATATGACAGTGGCTAAGTGGATCAAGGAGTTAGAATAAGTGTAGATCCCTGGTCAAGAGCGCAAATCTCTTCATGATTTCTTTCTTATGACTTGGAAAACAGGAGGAAAGGTGCTATAATAAATCAACCGTAAAAAAAATACGATTAAGGAGATTAGTCATGTTACAACGTTTTTCGGTGAAAAATTTCAAAAATTTTAAAAATGAATTTGTTTGGGATTTATCTGCTGGTAAATATAATTTTAATTCTGAAAGTATCAAAAATGGAATTGTGAAAAATTCTGTTCTATATGGGAAAAACGGATCAGGAAAATCTAACTTGACCTATGCGGTGATGGACATTACTACTCATTTGACAGATTTTAGAAAACAAGAAAAACATTACAATCAATATATAAATTTGGATAGTGAGGATGACTTTGCTACATTTTCTTATGAATTTAAGTTTGAACAAGACCGAGTCGTTTATCACTATAAAAAGAAAAATATGACAGAGGTATTTGATGAGGAAGTCTATATCAATGACAAACGCGTTATCTTTGAGGATTTTCAGGAAGGTAGGCGTGAAGTCCAATTGGTTGGTGCAGAAAATTTAAATACAAAAACGAGAGATCTATCCTTATCTTTTGTGAAATACATATTTAGTAACACGAATTTAGAACTATCAGATGAAACAAACCGTATTTTTTTGAAGTTTAAAGAATTTGTTGAAGGGATGTTATTCTTTGGTTCGGGAACATCAGAGGGGAATTTTTACCAGGGATTCAAATCGAATCAAGATTATATCGCATCGACGATTGTGGATGCAGGTAAATTAGAAGAATTGGAACATTTCTTGCATGATTTTGATATCAACTATTCATTGGAAAGAGGAGAAGATTCTGAGGGTAATTCTGTTATTATGGTTCGTTTCAAAAACCGTACAGTTAATATCTATAGTGTGGCATCACATGGGACCAAAGTGATCATGGTTTTCTTCTATTGGATGATTCAACTTAGTGATATCACCTTTTTAGTTGTCGATGAATTTGATGCCTATTACCATAATGAAGTTTCGGAAACCATTTTGAAAAAGATCAGAAATGGAGAAGTTCAATCCGTGTTTACAACTCACAATACAACCATCATGTCGAATGATTTGTTGCGACCGGATTGTTATTTTATCGTACAGAACAACCAGATTAAGGAACTATCTTCTCTGACTGTGAAAGAATTACGGATGGCTCATAATTTGGAAAAGATGTATAATGCGGGTGCTTTTGATGAGTAAGAACAGGATTATTTTTGTAGTAGAAGGAAAGGTAGCTGAACCAAAACTTTTATCAGAAATAGCTAAATCAATCGGGATTAAAGCAACTCAGATCTATTCTTATGAAACAAATATCTATTCTCTTTATCGTCATTACACAGAGTATAAAGAAACATTTGTGGATGTGTCAGATGATGTTGACCTATTTTCTTACATTCTTGAGTTAGAAAGTGAGAAAGAAAAAGATGAACAAAATGACATCGTCACCATATCCCGTAGGGAAGTTTCGGAAATTTATTTGTTTTTTGATTTGGATGGCCATCACCACAGTTCTAGATCTGATTTAGACTTTGATCAGAATATGAGAGAAGTTGTGGCGATGATAAATGAATTTTCAAATGAAACAGGTGCAGGGAAGTTGTACATCAGCTATCCAATGGTAGAAGCTCTCAAACTCTATCAGAAAAACACTTCCGGTAAAGTAGCTTTTTATCGATTTAAATTAGATGAGAAGAAGACGAAATCTGGTAAAACTTTTAAGGCTGTTTGCGAAGAACACAAAGATCGTTTTAATTTTGGACAAGCCTTTTCGGAACAGGACATTGAATGGATAAAACTCTACCATATCTTGCTCAGTCGGGAGATTTATCAATTATCTGCTATTGATTATGAAGAGTATCGTGCAAAAATTTCTACTAGAGAAACATTTGAAAAACAATTGAATACGTTCAAGTGTAATGAAAGAAGCTTTGTCTTTAGTAGTATAGCGGAATTCTTGCTAGATTATATGAAGGAAGAAGATTTCCCAGATCTAACAAACCTGCAGGATTGTGAATGTGAGATCGTAGATAAATGGGATGATACAGAAGGAGTATAAAAACAGTAGGTCGTAAGGTGGAAAAACCTAACGGTCTACTGTTTTTTAGTTGACTGATAGTTTCAAAAAAACATCAAAAAAATGGATATAAAGGGCAAAAAAACAAAA
>CAKPXD010000167.1 GCA_934201655.1 uncultured Streptococcus sp.
ATTTTAGAACCCGACGTCCACGAACTTATAGTCGCTCCGTTCCATGTCATTCCGTAAATCGTTGAAAAGCTTCCCGGGCTGGATGGTGAAAAGCTCTTTGGTGCGGTATAGGAGCCATCTGAGTCTTTGCTGCCTATAACTCCTCTTGATGAATATATCACCAGTTTATTTTTTGATCTGCATGTTCCGTTATTATGTTTTGCCCCGTTGTTTTTCCAGAACCATGTTTTATGATTGCATACCCAGACATAGTATTCATATCCTGTCGTTTTGTTGACTTTAGTCACTGTTTCATAGCTGCTGTCATTACTTGTGCCGGCAGAGCCTGCGCTTCTGCTCCAGCTTCCGGTATTGCTGCTTATCAGTTTTTTTCCTGACGAAGTCCAGCCTGACAGTGATGAATACCCGCTTGTTGTAGTTTCCTTTGACCTTGTTGCATATCTGTAGTAAGGTACTGCCGTAAAATCTTCTTTGTTTGTATATTTGTTAAGATATTCCTGCTCTGACACAAGTCCTATGACTTTTTTTGCCGCATATACATTGCACGGAAACACAATGCCTGTTATCAGTGTCATAATGAACTGGAGTCGCACATATTTTCTCCCTATCCTTTAAATCTTAAAGAGGATAGACCTATCTTATGTGGATCCTGTGGGAAAACACTAACGTATGAGGAGTATACAGAGACGGGCACTTGTCCATTTTGTAATGCTGCATTTAATCCAGCTTGTCAAAATCATTACTCAATTTATTTCAGATAAGAACTGGCAAATCCGAGTTGTAAAACTCGGTTTTTTGTTTTCAGAAAACAAGGAAAGGCAGTGAAAGTGGTAGGAAAAGACAATAAAATTTTCTATATGATTGTCTTGAAAATCGTAAAATTAGAAATAAATGATTCGAAACGCTTTCATTACTAGTAAAGAGTTGACAAAAGCAATTTTTAGGACTAAACTAGGGAGGTAAATTTAATTTAAAAAAGGAGAATTCGTCATGAATTTAACATTTTTCGGACTTTGTCTTGCCTGTATGGGTGTATCTATTGCTGAAGGAATGATTATGAGTAATCTCTTCAAGTCTGCCGCTCGTCAACCTGAAATTATTGACCAATTACGCAGCCTTTTAATTCTTGGTGTTGCCTTTGTAGAAGGTACCTTCTTTGTAACCCTAGCGATGGCATTTGTCATTAAATAGACAACTCTATTTAGAAATGGAGGTGTCAAACCATGGAAGAAAGTTTGAATCCAACCGTTAATATTGGACCAATATCCTTTGATTTGACCCTGCTTGCCATGTCTCTTGTAACTGTTTTGATGGTTTTTGCCTTTGTCTATTGGGCAAGTCGAAAAATGACCATCCGTCCCAAGGGCAAACAAAATGCTCTTGAGATGATTTATGACTTTGTGGTTAGTTTTGCAAAACCAAACATTGGAGATTCATACATCAAGGACTATTCCTTGTTCCTATTTTCTCTATTCTTGTTTATCTTGGTTGCCAATAATATTGGTTTAATGGCAAAAGTACAAACAACAAACGGTTATAACTTGTGGACTTCTCCAACAGCCAACCTTGGATACGATTTATCCCTCTCATTATTGATCACTTTGATCGCTCATGTGGAAGGAGTTCGTCGTAGAGGCGTTAAAGAATATTTGAGAGCATTTGTTACACCTGGCTTCATGACTCCGATGAACATTTTAGAAGAGTTCACCAATTTTGCCTCCTTGGCGATTCGGATTTACGGAAATATCTTTGCCGGTGAGGTCTTAGCGGGATTGCTATTGGCCTTGTCACAACATGCCTTGTATTGGTATCCTTTTGCCTTTATTGCAAACATGTTATGGACAGCATTTTCGATTTTCATTTCATGTATTCAAGCTTATGTATTTACCATGTTGTCATCTATGTACATTGGTAAAAAAATAAATGAAGGGGAAGAGTAAGTAGAGGAGGATTAGAAGATGGATTTAACTATTAGTACCATTATTGGTGACTTTATTCTGATCGCTGGTTCCTTCCTTTTATTGATCTTTTTAGTGAAGAAATATGCTTGGGGAAATATTACCAGTGTCTTAGATGAACGCGCTGAAAAGATTTCTTCAGATATTGATGGTGCCGAGGAAGCCCGTAAAAAGGCAGAGGAACTTGCTAGCAAACGCGAAGCTGAGTTAGCAGGTAGCCGTACCGAAGCTAAAACGATTATCGAGAATGCAAAGGAAACAGCTGAGAAAAGTAAAGCTGATATTTTGGCCGAAGCTAAACTTGAAGCAGGGCGCTTAAAAGAAAAAGCCAACCAAGAAATTGCTCAAAATAAAGCTGAAGCTTTACAAAGTGTTAAGGGAGATGTGGCAGACTTGACAATCAGTCTAGCTGGAAAAATTATCTCTCAAAACCTTGACGGTCAGGCCCATAAAGAACTCATTGATCAGTATATCGATCAGCTAGGAGAAGCTTAATGGACAAAAAGACTCTAAAGGTAATTGAAAAATACAGCATGCCTTTTGTCCAATTGGTGATTGAAAAAGGAGAAGAAGACTCTATTTTTTCAGACTTGTCTCAAATCAAGCAAGTAGCTGAAGAAACAGGCTTACCTTCTTTTTTAGCTCAGGTGGCAGTAGATGAGTCGGATAAAGAAAAAACGGTTCGTTTTTTCCAGGACTCAGTGTCACCTTTAGTACAAAACTTTATCGAGGTTCTACTTTACAATCACAGATCAAACCTATTTTATGATGTGATTGTAGATTGCTTGAATCGTCTTGAAAAAGAAACCAATCGTTTTGAAGTGACTATTTTGTCTGCACATCCTTTGACTGATGAACAGAAAGAACGACTAATTCCTCTAATCGAGAAAAAGATGTCTCTAAAAGTTCGTAGCATTAAGGAAAAAATCGACGATAGTTTAATCGGTGGTTTTGTTATTTTTGCCAATCACAAGACAATTGATGTGAGTATTAAACAACAACTTAAAGTTGTTAAGGAAAATTTGAAATAGAAAGTGGTGTTCTTTTGGCAATTAACGCACAAGAAATCAGCGCTTTAATTAAGCAACAAATTGAAAAT
>CAKPXD010000168.1 GCA_934201655.1 uncultured Streptococcus sp.
GGAGAATCGACTACTGGCTCACAAGTAACCGTGTGGCAGACAAAGTTACCAAGTCAGATATGATTGACTCAGGCGCACGCCAAGACCACACCCCGATTGTCTTGGAGATTGATTTCTAAGGAGAAAACGAATGGACTATCAAGCTGTCATCCCTGAATTTGTCGTATCGGATATCGAGAAATCGCGTCACTTCTACTGCGACTTATTGGGATTCTCTGTCGAATACGAGCGTCCAGAGGAGAAATTTCTCTTCCTCTCGCTTGAAGACTGCCAACTTATGCTAGAAGAAGGCAAGGAAGAGGAGTTAGCCCAACTGACCTATCCTTTCGGGCGAGGTGTCAATATTTCCTTTGGTATCAAGGATGTCCCTCAGCTCCACCAAAAACTTCTGGAAGCCAACTATCCTATTCATCGTCCTTTGACTAAAAGAGAATTTCGTGTTGGTGAACAATATATCTATCCTCATGAATTTGCAGTTTTAGACCCAGATGGCTATTTTTTAAGATTTAGTGAGTAGTATAATACAGCACTAGAGTGGAAAAAGAAATATAAAAAAGAGGTTTGAACCTCTTTTTTTATATTTCCTATATCCTCACCTGTCTATCTTCAGATCGTTGTCCTGTGACAAACATGGTGAAGGTTGCCTTGCAGACATTTCGACCATCTTGGTTGGTGATATCAACATCGACGACACAAGTGGTACGTCCATGATGGACACATTCTCCTTTGATAGTAAGAACGTCTCCTAGATTTCCGGCTTTCAGATAGTTGATAGAAGACTGGAGTGTCACTCCATCTAAGCCTAGCGAAATCACCACAAGACCACTGATTTGGTCACAAAGGGTAAATAGATAGCCTCCATGGGCATTGCCATAGTAGTTGAGTGAGGAGTCCACTACTTTTGTCGTCACCACAACGTGACCGTCTCTCATTTTTTCGATTTCGTAATTTTCAAAGGCAGATATAGCGTCAAAGTGAAAATCTTTCATACGTTCCTCCTGATATTTCAAACGACACTATGATACTACTTTTCAAGACTCTACGCAAGAGACAAGTACTTATTCGGGCAAAATACCAACCAGCTCCACAAAGCGCATAAAGGCAGCTTGTCCTTCTTCTGTTTGCTTGTAAACTCCTGCATCTTCCAAAACTCGAGCAAAGATTTTTCCAACAGATTCTTGGACGATATTAAGAGCTTGGTCTTTGTCAGTCAATCCAGGATGGGATTCTTTCAACTCATCTGCCCATTCTTGGTGATAATCTGTTACTGAAACATCCTCTCCGACTAGATAAGCTGCTACTTGCTCCACTTCTTCCTTCAAGCGTGGTGGCAAAATTGCCAAGCCCATGACCTCTATCAAGCCGATATTTTCCTTCTTGATATGTTGGACATCCTTGTGGGGATGATAGATACCATCTGGATGCTCTGGAGATGTTTGATTGTCCCGCAAGACCAAATCCAACTCAAACTGCCCATCTCGCTTACGGGCAATCGGTGTGATAGTGTGATGCGGTGTTCCATTACTTTCTGCCAAGACCTGTACACTTGGGTCAGAATACTGACGCCAAGCCAGCAAGATTTTATCCGCTAGTTCTGTCAAATCCTCTTTAGAATCTGAAGTTAGTCGAATGACGGACATAGGCCATTTAACAATCCCTGCTTTAACAGATTCAAAACCTTCAAAGGTAAAGCTTTTCTGTAAAGGAGCCACTTCCATCGGGAATACATGACGACCACCTTGATAATGATCGTGGGTCAGGATGGAACCACCCACGATTGGTAAATCAGCATTTGAACCAGCAAAGTAGCCTGGAAATTGCTCCACAATTGCTAACAAACGTTCAAAACTTTGGCGACTAATAGCCATAGGACGATGCTTGCTATCTAGGAAAATACAGTGCTCATTAAAGTAAGCGTAAGGCGAATACTGGAAGCCCCACTCCTGACCAGAAATATCAAAACGTATAATACGATGGTTGCTTCTAGCTGGATGATTGACACGACCATGGTATCCTTCATTTTCCATACAGAGCTGACATTGAGGATAGTTACTCGACTTAACCAACTTAGCTGCCGCTATCTCTTTTGGATCCTTTTCAGGCTTAGAGAGATTGATGGTAATCTCTAGTTCACCGTAGTCAGATGGTACACGATAAGCAATATTCTTTGCGATAGCCTTCAGTTTGATGTAGTCATTCTTCTGACTGAGTTGGTAGAAATCCGCAATTGCCTGCTCTGGTGACTGAGCATAGGTATCCCAAAAATCACGATTAACCTGACTTGGACAAGGCGTTACCAAGTCCATGAGGTCAGCACCGAGAATCTCACGCGCAGTCTGACTATCTTCAATTGTTTCCAATCGAACGGCTTCCTCGACAAGCTGATCTTTTAGTTCAATCAAATCATCCTGGTCAGTCTCAACTTCAAGAACTCCATCTCCCACTAGTGCTAAAACACGATTGGTCAGATAGATCCGATCCAACTCTTCAAAGCTACTTTCTGCAATGACTTTGGTAACAAATGTTTCTACTAAGGTCACTAGAAAATCTCCTTCTTACTTTCTAAATAGTCTTTAACAGCATCCAAATCCTGAAAAACTTGTTCTGTTTTATTTAAGAAAGACTGTGCTGGTATTTTTAAATCTGGAATACAAATAACTGGAATCCCAGCTCTAGATGCCGCTTCAATCCCTGCTTCGCTATCCTCTAGTACCAAGCAATTCTCTGGTAAAACGTTCAAATCACTACAGGCCTTTAAAAATATATCAGGGTATGGTTTGCTTCGCTTTACATCTTTTGCAAAAACTAAATGGTCAAATAGTGACAGTATACCATTGCTATCCAATATCATTCTAGCTCGAGATTCAACACTTGATGTTGCTAAAGCGATTGGAACGCCTTCTCTTTGCAAATAAGTAAGCAAATTTTTCGCACCTTTTTTTAAATTTACACCTTGAGCTAAGATTTGAGCTTCCAGTTCATAAACTTTAGCCAAGGTTTGGTCAAAGTTCCATGGTAAATCATAGGTATCCAAAAATCGTTGAA
>CAKPXD010000169.1 GCA_934201655.1 uncultured Streptococcus sp.
CACTCTTTTTTTTGATGTTTCTGTTTTTACATTTGAACAATTCTACGATAGCTTCTTGAAGTAATTATAAAGATTAGTACATAGACTAAAGCAAAGATACCACAAATAGAAAGTGTTACACTTAACATCATAGCTGTATCTACTACCCCAATGACCTTAAGAATCAAACTTAACATATGATAGGCAAAAGCCAAGTGTAGGAAAGCAAAGATTACAGGGAGGAAGAAAACAGTCAAGACCTGCTTGTTAATGGTTTGTTTGATTTGTTTTTGATCCAAGCCCACTTTTTGTAGGATGACAAAGCGTTCACGATCTTCATAACCTTCTGAGATTTGTTTATAGTAGATAACGAGTACTGTTCCAATCATAAAGATGATAGAGAGGAAAATACCAATAAAGAGAACTCCTCCAAAGAGAGCATTCATTTGGGCAATTGCGTCACTTGCAGTGCCTCCACCAAAAACCATACCGTCTTCATTTTTGAGATTATGACTAAAATTATTTACAAACTCCTCAAAATCATCAGATAGCTTTAACTGTTCCTCTAGACTAGCTGTTACATCCATACCACCGTAGAACTGAGGATAGACAGCAGAATCTTGGTATTTATCTAAAAAGCTTTGAAGATCTGGTACAACAAGGTAGTTATAATCTGAAATCAAAAGAACATACTGGTTTGAAACATGATTGATGACAAAATCTTGCTGGATTGCTTCCTTGATCGTATAGTTCTGGTTGTTCAGACTAAATGCTTTCTGACCTTTTAGTTGGTCATTTTTAACCCAAAGACCTACTTCGTTATCCGTTAAGTGAAGCTTTTGTCCAGTCATTTTTTCATAATCTTTTTGGTCAAAAACCAGAAAGACTGTCTTGGGCGTGACATTGTTTTGCCCTTTTTCAAAGGTGGTTAATTTGGTCCCCTCTTGACTCGAAAGACCAAAAATGGCATAGGTAAGAACATCCTTATTACTGATGGTTAGGTTCTTTTCGCTAGCGTATTGAGTCAAAAGCTTGTCTAAATCCTCAACTTCTACATGTTGTCCCTTAACATCAAAATCGTGAGGATACATGAGTTTTTTCATATTCTCAGAACCGTTGTAGATACTGGTTGCTGCAGACATGGTGATTAAAACCATGGTTGAAAGGATGGCAATGGTTGCTAATCCGACAGCATTTTTCTTCATACGAAAGATGAGGTTAGAAACAGAGATGAGGTTATTTGGTTGGTAGTAATATCTCTTGTTTTTCTTGAGCAACTGCAATAAAACTGTAATCCCAGCATTGAATAAGAGATAGGTTCCTACAATGACTAATATGACAGCAATAAAGAAAGTAGCGATTGCTTTCATGACTTCAGTTACACTTAGAGCTAGATAGTAACCACTGCCCAGAGCCATTAGCCCTACAAGTGTCTGAAGAACTAGGAAACGCCCCTTCTTCTCACCCTTCGCTTTTTCTCTAGAAAGCTGGAGAGCATCCATACGGATAATGCGTACAGCGTTCAGTAAAACTATGACTAAAAAGATTAAACCGAATACCAGAAGGATTGAAAGCACTACGGACCATTGGAAAGTTGCAACTAACTCTACCTTCATCTTTGCAAGTTTAAGTAGTAAAGCGAAAATCAGATTATCAAAGAGGGCACCAATTCCAATCCCGGCAGTGACTGTTACTAGCCCAAATATCAAGAGTTCCTTAAAGGTCATACCAATCAAATGGCGTTTTTCTAAGCCCAACATGCCATATACACCCAGTTCTTTTGAGCGATTTTTCATGACAAAACTGTTGGCATAAAGCACGATAATGGCAGATGCAAGTGTCACAACGACAAGCCCTAGTTGTAGGGTAAATTGTATAGCAGATGCACCACGCAAATCCACAATTTTAGGATTAAAGGCTAGAGAGTAAAAGAGATAGCTGATAGTGACTGCCAAAATGACAGACAAAGCAAACGGATAATAGAGTTTGCGGTTTTTGATTAAGTTGGATATGGCCAACTTATTGGTTAATCGAAACATACTAGTTCACCTCACTTGCCATAACAGTCAAGGTATCAGAGATTTCTTGGAACATCTGACGATCCGTCTTTTCACCACGATAGATTTGATTATAGAGAATGCCGTCCTTGATGAAAAGAACACGTTTTGCACGGCTGGCCGCAGCTGTTGAGTGAGTCACCATGAGAATGGTTTGCCCTTGCTCGTTGATCTGATCAAAGATATCAAGGAGGGATGCAGACGATTTAGAGTCTAGGGCACCTGTTGGCTCATCGGCAAGGAGAATTTCTGGTTCTGTGATGATAGCCCGTGCAACTGCAACCCTTTGTTTTTGCCCACCAGAGATTTCATAAGGGTACTTCTCCTGCAATTGATTGATGCCAAGATTTTCGGCCGTCACGACCAATTTTTTCATCATTTCTGTAATAGGCTTTCTAGACAATACCAAAGGGAGTAAGATATTGTCTTTAACAGAAAGCGTATCTAACAAATTGAAGTCTTGGAAGACAAAGCCTAACTTTTCACGACGAAAGCTTGATGCTTCAGAATTTTTAATGGTAGCTGTGTCAGTTCCGTTTAGGAAGACCTGGCCACGCGTTGGCTTGTCAAGCATAGCAAGAATATTGAGTAGAGTAGATTTACCAGATCCAGACTCTCCCATGATAGCGACGTAGTCGCCTTTTTCAACGGTAAAGTGAATATCTTTCAGGGCTTCTACTTGGTTGCCTTGAAAGCGAGTTTTATAAATCTTTTGAACGTGTTTTACATCTAATAGTGTCATTTTAACTTCTCCTTCTTAATATCCCATTAATTGAAACTGAGCTTGCATCATTTCGATGCCGATTTGAACTCGCTCGATATCCTTTGGACTCGGCTTACTTGTTTGTTTCTTTTGTAAAATATTTTTCATAGTTTTGCTCCTTTATCTTTATGATATAAGTGTACGCTAAAAAAAGAGACGGTTCCATAACATAACCTTACAAATGGAGCTTTAATCTTACATTTTTGTAAGATAGAGATATTTTTTTGAAATCAACTACTATTAG
>CAKPXD010000170.1 GCA_934201655.1 uncultured Streptococcus sp.
GGATATACAATGGATAGCTGTAAACTAAAATATAGTAAAGAAATAAAATTAGTATCCCAAATATGGGAGATCTCAGCCTGAGTTTTAGTTTTAGAATATAATGTTGCTATCATATATTAAGAGGTGAAAAATATGAAGCAGATTACGAAACAATATAAATTACTATATTTCTTGCTTATTTTATTAAGTCTGACAAGTGCTCTTTTAATGACATTCTTCTCTCTCCAATTAGGAAGAATACTTGATAGTATATCTAATTCAAATAGTGGATTACTCTTTCATATCACTATTTGTGTAAGTTCGATTTTACTGTGGTTCTTGATTTCTTGTTCCTATTCCTATCTTAAAAACCAATATGTAAAAAAAGTTATTTTAGATCTAAAAAGGCGTCTCTTATTACATTATTTATCGCGTGAATTTAACCAAATTGACAACCGTAACCATTCAGATTTCTTAAATAATATCACCAAAAACAGTGACCTTATTCAAGAAAATTTATTAATCCCTAAAATCTCTCTAATTGCAAATTTAGGGAGCCTTATCATGAGTGTGGTTGCTATTATTTATATAGAATGGCGATTAGCATTAGTCTTTCTTTTATTGTCGAGTATAACGATTTTTCTATCACAAATTCCTGGAAAGTTAATGACTAAATCAACAAATAATTATTCTCTACAAAATAATCACTATTTGTCAAAAATGACAAACTTTATTAATGGTTTTGAACAAATTAAGTTATTAAATATTCAAAGCTGGACCCAAGAAAAAATTCAGGAAATCAGTTTAGAATTTGAAGAGTCCAGAAAAACATATCAATTCTTAAAAGACTTAGCTTCAACTACTGGAATTTTACTAAGTTTTGGCTCTCAACTATCCTGTATGGTTGCTGGTATCTTTTTTGTAAGAAATAACTTACTGACTATTGGATTACTAGTAGCAAGTATTCAATTATTAAACGGTGTTTTTGCTCCATTACAATCTATTCTTTACAATAAAAATTTAATCAGCAGTAGCAAGTCCATTATTGATAATATCCAAGAAAATTTATATGAGACAAATCATGAAATTTTCCATAAAACAAGGACAATTGATTGTGATAACATTTCGACCATTTCTATTAGCCAATTACATTATGAAATTGAAAATAAAATATTATTTGATCATTTTTCCTATGAATTTAAAAAAGGCAAACGCTATGCGATTATAGGTGCTTCAGGAGCTGGGAAAACAACTTTAGTAAAATTAATACTAAACTATTATTCCAAAAATCTTTATGATGGGGAAATAAAAATCAACGGAAAACAGAATATTGATATTCCCTCAGAGGAGTTATATAAAGATATTGCATTTGTGCAAAAAAATGATTTTCTGATTGAAGGAAATATCCTAGAGAATATCAAACTGTCCAGAAACCTTTATTTAACTGAAAAATTAAGAAAAGCCTTAGGATTTAGTGAAGACTTCCTTAATAAGAGTCTATCTCAATCAAATCAAACCATTTCAGAAGGAGAAAAGCAACGAATTGATTTAGCTAGGTTTTTAGCCAAACCATATTCTGTATATATTTTTGACGAACCTACAAGCAACCTTGATCCAATAAAAGCCAAAGCAATGATGGACTACATTCTATCCATTAAAGATGCAATTGTTATTGTCATTACTCATGATCAAAATCCAGAAATATTGGAAGAGTTTGATCACGTTATTACCCTATAGATAAATGGCCTAGTCTACTAAATGAATGATGTGTTTCTCAAAGTATTCTTTGTAATTTTTGTAGATCGTTTTATTGAAGAGTTCGAAAATTTTTAAAGCTTCTTCGATTTTTAAAAGTGATTTTTGATTATGATAGAATTTCAGTTCCAAATATCCATCTAAATACAGCAAAATAGTTTGTTCAAAAAAATCTGTGGAATCCGCTAATATATTCTTCGTAGCCTGTTTTAAAAATAAAGATTCCTCATATAAGTCGTTCTCAATCATTATAATCAAAGAATTGAGAAGTAGTTGAATGAGAGATTGTCTATTTTTAGGTATAGAACTATACAACTTCCCTTTTTTGAGCGCCTCTTTGGCATATCTAAATAATAAATCTGGAGATAGAACACGACAGCAATTTCCAAGGATGAGCGTTTCGTAATAACCCCAGTTTTCAACAGAAAATAAATAGTTTGTAAGATAAGAGGCGTCTTGACGACTCAATTGATGATTCTTATCCATTCCCGAAACAATACTTTCAATGAAAATAGCATTTAATTTATGGTAATGAGAATTTGTCCTATGAAAAAGTTCTATTTCTTTCTCTACCATATCTAGTAATGCTTGAGAATCTTCATTATATGCGGCCTGTTTAACAGAAGCTATTAAGGTATTAAAATCCGAAGGTTGATAATGATTACAGATAAGCAGAAATTCTTCTAGTGTTACTCCTATTCTTTCAAGAAGATACAATAACTTAAAGACAGAAATCTCTGTTTCTCCTAATTCAAATCTAGATATTTGAGATTTTGAAATTTCAGCACCTGCTAATGAAGAAATAGAAATTCCCTTTTCTTCTCTTATTTTCCTATAAGTTTCACCTAAAATCATACTTATCTCCATTCCATATCGAAAAGTTATTAAGGTATAGCAAACACTACTTCCGTTAAGCCTACTCTTGTTTGAGAGTATCATTATTAATAATTTATAGCGATCATTTTTGATAATTTCAATATATAACTTCCTAAAGTTTTAGTCTCTGGATAAAAACTTATTTATATTCTATCATATCTAAAAACCAGCAGAAATGAAAATCATAAAAATCATCTCTACTGGTTTTACTGTTAAGTCTTAATTAGATGAAACTGGATCAACTTTTGTAAATGGATTTCCTCCATCAAAACAAATCATCAAAGAGGCTCAACTGGTTATCCTCTGGCATATTGCCGAGAATGCCCATCTCATCCATCTTTTCAACCAGGGTGGACGAAACACCGCCGCGCTTCCGGAGCTCGGTCTTAGAGAGGAATTCTCCTTCTTCACGCGCTCGCACGATTTGCT
>CAKPXD010000171.1 GCA_934201655.1 uncultured Streptococcus sp.
CTTTCTACCTTTGTTTTAACAATCTGTACTTCATGTCCTTCCTTCCACTGAACATATTTAGGCCAGACGTAGGAATAAGCTGAGTAGGCAAAGATACCTAGCAAAATCAAACTCACAATCACCTTAGTTCGAAAGCTGAGGGACTTCAGATATTTCATTCGATTAACATTCTCCTATCTATTGTTAGTTATTAATCAATTCTTCGTTTCACATTTAGCTGCATAGACAGCATCCACCATAAGAGCTGGAAATTTCCACTCACGCCACATATTGGATATCAGAAGGTATGAAACGATTCGTTAAGTCAATCTGAGATCTCAAGCGATTTTGTTCTATTTTAAAGTCATGTTTCGTTTTGATAAATCAATCCCCCACTTCCTTGCTCTCTCAAAATCTGCCTCAGTCGGTTCTAATTTTTCATCAATAATGTGGCCAGCCTCATCGTACTCAATATAAGTTACTCTTGCCCCTAAAACACAATATGTCTGTGATTTTAATGCGCCGTTTTCATAGTATTTCTTTCGAAGCCCATCAGCTGCACCGCAATCTTGAGGATTGATACTTTCAATATTTCCATTAGGATAAAAGCATACATTCAATCCATGACGGAACCCATCTTTAATATAAACATAATACTCTAATTTACCATTTGGGTATAAATCATAAGCTAAACCTGTAAATGGAATTTCTTCGCCAGATTCGTTTTCAGAAACAATCTGCTCACAATACCATCCACCCCAATCAAGCTCTTCTTCAAAACAAACACCATTTTGAAGCACTTCTTCTTTTATTAAAATCTTATCTATCATTTTTAGCAATCCACCTTTATCTTCTATTCATCTTGTTTTCTTATTTCGCTTGAAATTTCAAATTCGATCATCCGATCATCATCACTCACGATAACACCATTGAAAAATAGAACCAGATAAAGCACAATCGGTACAATTAAGAATATTCCATAACCCAAGCCTTTTTGAAAAATTCGTTTCTTCATTACCAAAAATCCACTCCTTCTTTCGTTAGTGTTAATGGGCTCAGTGTTTTTACTCTACCAATATACTTCAAATCCGCCTTTTTTCCTTTAAGAAAGGCTTTTAATTTCATTTTCCTATACACAGCAACAAACATAAATGAGAAGGTCACCGCAAGAGCCAAAGATAGTAAATGTACCGTGCCTTGAAAATAGTTTGTTGCTTTAATGGTGGGGCCTAGCCAGAATTGATACGGAGTAAGTAAACGAATGAGTGCAGCTATCACAATAGTTGCTCCAAGGTATGATAGACCCTTCCTACTTCTCACGTTTTGGCTATGTGTATGTTTGCTAGTAAATGAATAATTTGTTTGATAAATGGCAAAGGATCTCTTAGTAGACAGACTCCAGTTTCTTTGCACTAAGTACTCTTGATGTTGGTCTGTCACAATCAAATACCATCCTTTTTGAAGCGTCTGCTCATTTAAGGAGATATTGTAGACACGTCCTTTAATTTTTTGTTTACGAACCATGAAAACAACCTTTCGAAGCTATGAACTTTTTTTATTATATAAGCATAGCAGTTAGCGTACATATTTTGATCAGTATAATCAAAATTTAGATTGAAACAAAATTTGTATGATGTTATTTCAAATATTGTAAATCTTTTTGATTACATCAATTTCTTTGATCTTTGTTATTTTCCGATTGTTGTTTTTTTACCCAAGCTTGATACTGGTCATAAGTAGAAAGAGGAACATCAGATACGTCACCCTTACGATCTATACCATAAATCGTTAGTTTATCTTCACCCTTAGGTGCCATCCAATAAAGGACCTTGTTAAACCACTCCTCTGGTGCCACATATTGTTCTTGTGGTTCAAAAATCCAATTATCTTTTATTTTCTCTTCAATTTCTGGATAGTCCTTAAATAGATTGATATTTGTATTCAAATTTTTACCTTCTTTTTGAAAGTCACTAATAGTGGTAATATTATGATCTACAAAATATCCCTTCCCTTCAACATACTCTCCTAATGTTGTGTAATAAAAAATTGGTACGGTATCATATTTATCTGAGCGTTCTTTGAATTCCCCTTCAACTTTTCCAGTATTAACATTCAAGACGAAGGTTTTAAAAATACCTTTCTTATTTTTTACATCTATATTAATAGTATTTTTAGGATTATTATGATAGGTAAAAATTGAAAAACGAATAGGATAGAAATCTGCTCGATATTCTTCAACTGCTTTGTTCAAATCCACTTGTATAACAGCTAAATTTTCTGTGCTGTAATCATATAGACGAAGTTTCCAATAATCTGACTTTGGCATACGTTTTTCATCAGTTACATCGATACCATCCTTTTTTGTCATCACTTTTCGTTCTGTCGTATAAGCAAATCGCCCACCACCAAAATGAAAATCAGAGTTATTATTTAACAGTACATATTTCCGTTGATTTCCAAAAAAGTAAACTGCATCTTCGACCTTTGAAAATTTTTCAATTGAGTATTCAGCACTTTCAGGTTTTTTATAATTTTTTTTAAAGGCTAATGTGCTTATCACAATTAACAGTAGCAGAAACAAACTAATGACAATAAATTTAAACATTCGTTTATTTTCAATAATTTTCTTCATCTTCTCTCCTCTTTGATTAGATTTTCCAAAAGCAAGCCATCCTTACTAATTCATGTAATCCGTATTGATATATTTTTCAAAATGAAATCGTTTTGTAAAAAATCCATTCGTATATAATAGATAAGAAGAAAAAATTACGCAGCGATTTATAGGTATACTTCATTCCTTCTCCTTGTTATTTACAGTCCCTTGTATATTACTCAGTCAGGCCTCACAAATGAACTGTAATTCTATTCCCTACTATCATACCGAAATAGAGTTTGAAGATCAAGTTCGTCACTAGCTAGGGAAATTGAATACGAAAATGTGACTTGAGGTTCTCTTAGAATGTAAAGAAAATATCTTAAAGTAAAATAAGTTGAGAAAATATCGAAACTTTCCGCTGTGAGAAAAGTGTTAGAAACAATTGTGTTTC
>CAKPXD010000172.1 GCA_934201655.1 uncultured Streptococcus sp.
TCCCAAATAGAATACGTTTACTTTTCGATAACATAGGTCCATTATATCAAAAAAACAGCATTTCTGCTGTTTTGGGCTGATACGAAATCATTTAGGTTGAGGAATTATCTTTGTTATTTACGATCTTCCTTGAAATCAAACTCTATTTCCCGAGGCTCTGTGAATTCGAGTCCTCTAAAAAATAAGATCACAATTAAACATAAAATCAAGGCCAAAAACAATCGCATTTGTACAAAATACGCAAAAAACAGGAGTAGAGCACTTAAACAAACAAGAGCAAACAACTGTCGTTTTCTCATTTTTCGCATTCACCACACCTCGGTTCCATTTGACGTTTTTTGAAGATAATCTACTGGTTTTATCTGACCAACTAATACGAGTTCTGCTCCATTTTTTTCAACAAAGCGTTTCAACTGTACATATCTGGCAATAGTGACCAACCATAAAGTGACGATGACAGCAAGAAGAAATATCAGAACGTTCACCACTCCTTCTCTAACATCCAAATCAAGATTCGGTTTTCCAAAGAAAAGGTCCATGGGAAGGATCTTTCTAAATGTTCTTGCTAATAACAAACCTAGTGGAACACCAATGACGGCCGAAAGATTGTTTGGAGCTTTCTTTGTAAAGACTTTATCTTTAAATGAATAGTTAGTCTGATACACTTTACGGTATCTGTCAAAAGGGATCTTACTATTGCGTTTGATGATCAATTCTTCTCCCTGATCGGTCACCAACAAAAAGAATCCCCATAGAGGCCTTTTCCCATTCAAACTGATATTAAAACATTGACCTTTTTTGATCATTGAAAATCCTCTCATTCAATCAAATATATAGAGTTGAATGTGCTTTTTTATTTTAGATAGGTCCAAACAATTCAACATAACAAAGCTAGTATGCAGACTAGCCCAAGATAAATCCCAGTCGTTAAAATCATTCCAATTTTATAAAAACCGACTAAGTCGGCATAGCGTTCGACAAAACCAATTTGTGGCTCGTTTGGATTATAAAAGACAGTCATGGGAGACCCGATTGGGAATATCATCCGCAAATCCAGATTTTTACCTGCTCCAAGAATATAGGTTCTATCGAAAACATTTGTTTGTCTTGACTTAGAAGAAGTCTCCCTAAAATAAGCATAAGTGAATGTCTTTCGGTAGCTTTCGCTGCCGACTTGATATTCCACCACAGGCAAGGATATAAGGAATTGATTTTTAGAATCAAAAGCAACGACTTCTCCCATAACTTTTGCGGTTGATTCTGTTTTCACTTTTATTTCACGACGATACAAGGTGTAAAAGATGAGCAGAATGATAAGAAAAACAAGGGTCAGAATACCCAAACTAAGCCAGAACACTGTTGCTGTCATTGATTTCTCTCTACTCCTTCATATAAACTATATGCTTCTACTATCAATAAAAATTCTTACTCCCCTCTTTTCAACCAATTCTGTTGCTGTGCCTTTTCAGCAAGGTCTTTTGCTTTGTTGATATCTAATGAGTTTGAATCTGATGGGGCATTGGATTCGATCTCTTCCTTCAATTCTTGTAAGGTTTGAACATCCTGAGGAGTTAAATCAGAGACCGTGCTAGATTCTTTGTCTGTTGAACTATCTGGAACAGTCTGAATCTCGCGATCGGTTTTGATTACTTCAGTTCCTGCATCCGTTTTTGGAGCTGGTCGGTATAACATGAAGAATCCAACAATTACAATAATGAAAGCTAGGATCGATATCCCATTTCGTTTTTGAATTTCTTCCTGAGGAATTTCTACTCCCTTTGTTGATAAATTCTTCCATTCTGGATGTTCCTCCTCAGCTGCTTTTTTCTTATAAAAGGCAGGTGCAATCAATGACTGATTGGTTAAGATGAGAGTACCAATACAAATTATAAAATATGGAACTTCACGAGAGTTGCTGAGTAATATCTTAATATAAAATACACTAGCGATTATAGCTAGGACGACATTAATTGTAAATCTAATTTTAAATTCCTTTTTCAATTGCAAATAATGTTCTTTTGTCATTCTTTCTCCCTTAAATTAGTTTTTATCTTCCTCTAATAAAAACAATTACTACTATCATACAGGATTTTACTTTGGGTTTCAAGTTAACCACCAACTAGTGAAAAGTGTATAAAAAAGAAGCGTTAGAAACGCTTCAGTTATATTATTTGTCTTGCCAAGTTTCTTGGTTTTCCTTAAAACGGCGTAACAAATCTAAGCCTTCAGAGGTAATATAACCTTGTTCTTCAGCCAAATGAATCAATTCTGTGTAGTTTGACAAGGTTTCGAGTTGAACACCAGCTTCCGCAAATTTCTTATCAGCTTTTTCCAATTGGTAAGTAAAGATCGCCACCACACCAAGTACGTCTGCTCCTTCACGTTTCGCAGCTGCAACAGCATCCAAAACAGAACCACCAGTAGAAATCAAATCTTCCACTACCACCATCTTTTGACCTTGTGGTACACGGCCTTCGATTTGGTTTCCAGCACCGTGGTCTTTTGGTTTGCTACGGATGTAGGCAAATGGCAAATTCATCTTGTCCGCAATAATGGCTCCGTGAGGAATCCCTGCAGTTGCAGTTCCTGCAATCACTTCTACTTCAGGGAAAGCTTCCTTGATTTTATCTACAAATCCATTTTCGATCAAGGTACGAGTTTCAGGATAAGCGAGGGTTACACGGTTATCTGTATAAATTGGGGACTTGATCCCAGATGCCCAAGTAAAAGGTTCTTCTGGTTTCAAATAAACCGCTTCGATTTTCAAAAGATGGCTAGCAATATCTTTAGCTAATGACATGACGACTCCTTTTTACGATTTTAATCATATACGAATTAAATCAATTATTGATTTAAACAACAACATTACAGGTTAGTGAATGCGTTAGGGAAGGCCCTATCGGGCTTCCCGTAGAACGTCTTGAAG
The DNA here is from genome assembly GCA_934201655.1 of uncultured Streptococcus sp. Taxonomy (GTDB): domain Bacteria; phylum Bacillota; class Bacilli; order Lactobacillales; family Streptococcaceae; genus Streptococcus. The sequence goes on from CAKPXD010000172.1 coordinate 2,927, forward strand.
CGCAGCTTCTTAGACGTTCTTAACTATTCCACTGTCTCTTAATTTCATGGTAAGCGTCCCATGGGTTTTCTGCTTGGAT
>CAKPXD010000173.1 GCA_934201655.1 uncultured Streptococcus sp.
GAAAAGACAAATTCTACTGGAAATTGTTCTGCAATCACCTGAAAGTTTGAGCCGTTGCCAGAGGCAAAAACAGCAATCTTTTTAGCCATTATTTAATCACCACACTTGCGCCATCTTTCTTCACAATACGGCCGATTTCATAAACTGGTTCGTCGAGAAGTTCTTTGACACGTTCCACATGTTCTGGTTTAACCGCAAGCATAAGCCCCACACCCATGTTGAAGATTTCAAACATTTCTTCGTGTTTGATTTGGCCATATTTTTCAAGGGCTTTGAAAATTGGAAGGACTGGCACTTTGCTTTCCTCAATTTCAGCCGCCAAGTCATCCACGAACATACGTGGTACATTTTCGATGAAACCACCACCTGTGATGTGGGCAATTCCATTCACCAATTCCTCTTTAATGAGTGGCAAGACAGCCTTGACATAGATACGAGTTGGCTCCAAAAGAACGTCTTTGAGTTTCTTGCCTTCCAATTCTGGGAGGACTTCCTCACCTGTGTAATCTGCAAAGACACGACGGACGAGTGAGTAACCATTTGAGTGGATACCGCTTGAAGCAAGCCCTAGGAGCACATCGCCTGCAGCTACTTTTGAACCATCGATGATTTGGGATTTTTCTGCAACACCGACTGCGAAACCAGCCAAGTCATAGTCATCTTCGCCATACATACCAGGCATTTCAGCAGTTTCCCCACCGATGAGGGCCGCACCTGCTTGTACACAACCTTCAGCCACACCAGCAACGACCTGTTCCAATTTAGCTGGTTCATTTTTACCAGTTGCGACGTAGTCAAGGAAGTAAAGGGGCTCTGCACCTGCAGCGATGATATCGTTGACACACATAGCCACACAGTCTTGACCGATAGTATCGTGTTTATCGTACTTGATAGCCAACATAAGCTTGGTTCCAACACCATCAGTCCCTGAAATCAAAACCGGCTCTTTAACACCTGTTTTTGAAAGGTCGAACATACCACCGAAACCACCAAGAGCTCCCATAACACCCGCACGCTCTGTACGTGCTACGTGTTTTTTGATGCGTTCAACAACTTCATAACCCGCTTCAACATCCACTCCCGATTGAGCATACGCATTCTTATTTGTCATTTGTTTATTCCTTTTCCTTTCCTTCAATGGGGAATTTTATTTGTAAAAACTCGTTTTTTCTTCCAAACTTCTACGATATTCTTCTGCATAGTCATAGAGAGGAGTTGGATATTTTCCATCAAAGTAAGCCACACAGAGACCACCGTTCGGCGCATCTGTTTCGATGCCGATAGAATCAATCAAGCCATCAATCGAAAGATAGGTCAAGCTATCCGCACCAATGATTTGGCGAGTCTCTTCGACCGTATGATTGGCCGCAATCAGCTCCTGACGTGTCTGGATATCAATCCCGTAAAAACATGGATAGGCAAGAGCAGGACTACCAATGGCGACATGCACTTCTGATGCTCCCGCTTCTTTCAAAAGTTGGACAATGCGACGAGATGTCGTGCCTCGTACAATCGAGTCATCAATCATGACAACGCGTTTGCCTTTAACGACACCAGAAACGGCAGACAATTTCATTCGAACCCCTTGCTCACGCAATTCTTGAGTCGGTTGGATAAAGGTACGTTGGGTGTATTGATTCTTTATCAGACCCATTTCATTTGGCAGACCTGATTCTTCGGCAAAACCCATCGCTGCGCTGAGTGAGGAGTTTGGCACCCCGACTACGATATCGGCTTCATGCTTGAATTCACGGGCTAATTGTGCCCCCATTCTCTTACGAGCCGTATGAACATTGACACCATGGATATTGGAGTCAGGACGTGCGAAGTAGATATACTCCATGGAACAGATAGCCAACTGAGTATCGTTTGTATAGCTGTCATACTGGATGCCATTATCATCAATAATGACAATCTCGCCTGGTTTTACGTCGCGAATCCACTCAGCACCGATTACTTCAAAGGCACAGGTTTCAGATGAAACCACTACTGCTCCATTAGCCATTTTCCCGATTGACAGAGGACGGAAGCCATTTGGGTCAAGCGCTGCAATTAACTTATCTTCAAACATCAAGAGATAAGCAAAACCACCTTTAACAAGACTGAGTGCTTCCTTAATTTTACCCATCAGGTTTGGATTGTGGCTACGGCGAATAAGGTGAGCCAAGATTTCAGAGTCAGAGGTTGAGCTGAAAATCGCTCCTCTTTGTTCCAATTCTTGCTTGAGCGATTCTGCATTGGTCAGATTCCCATTATGAGCCAAACCAAACTGCATATCATGAAAGCGGAAAAGGAAAGGTTGGATATTGTCTACAGAAGCTTCTCCCGCAGTCGCATAACGCACGTGTCCAATCGCTCCAGTTCCTGTCAATTTATCCAAATTCGCAGGATTTTTGAAGACTTCTGATAAAAGCCCCATATCACGATGACGCTTCAATTTCCCTTGATCATTGGAGAGAATCCCTGCCCCCTCCTGACCACGGTGCTGAAGACTATGGAGTCCAAAATAGGTCAATTTGGCAGCGTCTGGATGACCCCAGATACCAAAAACACCACATTCTTCATTAAGAGATTTTACTTCGTATGTCATTTTATATACCTAATTTTTATTTGTGTATCATTCCTTAACGATACTAGAGCGGAATGATACGGCAGAAGCTCGTTTCACTCGCAACAATAAATCATTTGCAATTGTCGTAAGTTAGATCTACTTGATTTTACATTTACTGATGGTTACTATTAGAAAATCTGCAAAGCCTATTTCCCAGTAAAGTATTTAACCGCTGATGCAAAGAGATATTGGTCTTTATTTCCTGGAATATTTTGGAAGAGACCGTCTTCGAAACGTTCTGAGTGTCCCATCTTACCGATGATTTGACCGTTCTTACTTGTGATACCTTCAATCGCATTGACAGAACCGTTAGGATTGTATTTAGAATCCATGCTTGGTTTACCTTCGAAGTCAACATATTGGGTAAAGATTTGACCATTGT
>CAKPXD010000174.1 GCA_934201655.1 uncultured Streptococcus sp.
GGATTTGCTCAAGAACAGCCAAGCTCTTTTCGTAGTTGTTGCGCCAAATGTTCTTACCATTGACAATACCTGCATAAAGAGTCTTGTCAGCTGGGAAGCCACCTTTAACGAGTTCAAGAGTTTTCTTACCTTCAACGAAGTCAAGACCGATCGCATCTACTGGCAATTTCACAAGATCAGCGTAAACGTCACGAACGTCACCGAAGTATGTTTGAAGCAAGACTTCAAGACCTTTTTTATCAGCCAAGAGTTTGTTGTAGATGTTCAAGAAGAGTGCTTTTTCTTCTTCTGTCAAGTCTTTGACAAGAGCAGCTTCGTCGAGTTGGATACGAGTTGCACCAAGTTCAGCCAATTTAGCAAAAACATCTTGGTAAGCAGCTACTAAGCTATCTACGAAATCTTCTGCTTTCACACCTTCTTCAAAGTCTGACAATTGAAGGAACGTGAATGGACCTACAAGGACAGGACGAGTGTTAAGGCCCAATTCTTTAGCTTCTTGGAACTCATCGAAAATCTTGTGACCAGCCAATTTTACTTGAGTGTCTTTTTCAAATTTAGGAACGATGTAGTGGTAGTTGGTGTTGAACCATTTCTTCATTGGAAGGGCACGAACATCCCCTTTTTCTCCTTGGTAACCACGTCCCAAAGCAAAGTAGCGTTCAAGATCTGACAATTCCAAGTTTTGAACAGATGCAGGAACTACGTTGAAAAGGAAGGCAGCATCAAGGAAGTTGTCGTAGTGAGAAAAGTCATTTGATGGGATTTCAGTGATGCCTTTTTCTTTGACGATGTTCCAGTGTTTTGCACGCAATTCTTTAGCCGCAGCCAAGAGTTCTTCTTCTGAGATTTCTTTTCTAAAATATTTTTCAGTTGTAAATTTTAATTCGCGGAATTCACCCAAACGAGGGAAACCGATAATTGTAGTTGACATGTTTTGTCCTCCAAAATTTGTTGTTGAAACTATCTTAACAGAAAAGGAACTGTCTGTATAATTGTAAAAAATTAGGCTTTGATATAGTTTGAAACTATATCGCTTTTTAAGTTACAAAAAAAGATTTGGAGAAGATTCCCCAAATCCTTTGAAAGACAACGGTTCATAGATTTTTTAAATAGCTAGGTCCAGAACAAAATATCAACAAATTGAAAACTGACTATGGCTTGCTATTAGAAAAGACTATAGGTTGATTTTCCTTTAGTCATTCTGATATTTCCCTGAAAAGTGCAGACGGGAGGTAAAATTATCCAGTAAATGATTTTAGCAAACCAAGTCATTTCATCCCTATCAACCTTTTTCCTGTTCAAGTGAGACGACTTCTAGTGTCTTGCCTAAACTGGCTAGAACTCTCAAGACCGTATCCAACTGAGGACTCGTCTTTCCTGTTTCCATCCTAGCAATAACAGGCTGGCTCACTCCACTGAGTTCTTCTAGTTTTTTCTGGCTAATTCCTTGCTCATGCCTAGCCTCAATCAACTCACTCATGATTGCCACTCGCATATCACTTTCACGGATTTCCTCCTTGGTGAAGAGTTGAGACCGAACATCCTTCCAATTACTCCCAATAGCACTATTTTTCATCACTTATCCCTCTTTCTGTTAAGTCCTTCAGGTCACGCTTGGCTTTTTTAAGATTATAACTTAAAAGTTATTAAAAGTAAATCCAAATACTTACAAAAGAAGACCTTAGAATCGTTCTAAAGGTCTCATTTTATTATTTGAAAAAAGTACGAAAGGAGTTATAATGTGGAGCTAATCCTGTCTCTTACTCCAGCTCTATCCCCTTCTCTCGGAGATTAGCCAGACACTCCTCATAGTAGGCATGGTCATGCTCACTATAGATCGGACTTCCCAGCTTTTCCTCTGCTAAGTCTTGATAAGGAGGGCAGGTCTTGCCACGGTAGTTCTTGTCCAGCCACTCTGGACTGACCTTGTAGCCACGACTAGCCATCTCCTCCATGATCAAGAAATGATAGGCATAGAGACGATAGGGCGAGTGGGTAAAGACATAGTCAACCGTCGCATGCTTTCTGCCCCAGCCATTGCCACGCAGGGCGCAGCACTCTCGATGTTGCCCCAAGAGCTGAGGACGGGGAAGTTGTGGAATCAAAGCCTCATGCCAAAGTCTCATGGGAGTCTCCTTTCAACAAGGTCGAATCTTGCAGATAAGCATTTGGGTAACGCTCAAGCAAATCTCGAGTCCTAGCAATCAAGTCTTGCTTGGAAGCTTGACCAAAGCGATAGCGATCCAGTAGAAGCATATAGTCTTTGCGCTCATCAGGGCTGGCTTGCTTTTTAAAATAGCCCCAAATATGCTGAAAGGCATTGCAAACCTGACCCCTGTGTTCTGGAATCTGGCAGGCACGATCAATCATCTCTTGAACCTGACTCAGCTCCACCACTTCTTGCTTGAGATACTGGCGAATATCCTTGTAAATATTGCTAGAATGGCTCAAAACAAGGTACTTATTTTCCGCCCAGAGCTGCTGACAAAGGGCACGTTGGTTGTTATTTTCCATATTTCTCCTAACTTTCTACTAGTTCCCAGGAAATACGGAAACAAAGTTATATCTTAAAATTGATCGAATTATGAGCGAATAGTGAGCGAATAAAGATGTTCTAAGTACTAGCCGTATGAAGCTTTTTTCATCTTTTAAAAACATCCTACAACTCATGAAACAAAGTAATAATTTTCTTTTAGTTCTCGGAAACGGTCAAAACTGAGAATGCCCTCATTTTGTAATCTGCCTAAAACGACGCTAGGATGAATGTCGATTTCCTCTGCAAAATCTAGAATATCCGACTTAGCAAAATTTCCTTTTTCAACAAAAGCTTGATAATCTTCTGGTCTAATCAAGAAATCTTTTGCAAACTGATCTGCCCGTTCCTCAGAACGTAGGTATGCCTCACTGTTTCCTTCATCAGATGAAAAATCATTCTCCAGAATATGCCCAATCTCATGAAAAAGTGAGAACCAGAAAATGTCTGACAC
>CAKPXD010000175.1 GCA_934201655.1 uncultured Streptococcus sp.
CAGCTAGCTCATCCCCATAGAACTCTCTAGCGATTAGTTCATTCGGAATGATAACACCATTCCAACCGTCTTGAACTTTTTCCTTTTTCTTACCCTTGGTAACCATGTTTGGTTCACGAGTTCGAGCAGCCTCATAAAAACCTAGTTGTTCAATCAACTCTATATCATGAGACAGGTACTTAGTCCAAATCTCTGCCATGATTTGGTAGCCATCATAGATACTCAATTGTTTGAATTCAGATAAGCGGTCTTTGATAGCTGCCAACATCTCTTCTCTTAGTTGTCGAGGACTGATGTCAGAGTTCAATTGGTGCAATTTCACCCAGTATTCTTCTATGTATTCCTGGATAGAAGCTATTACTTGCATTGTTTCTTCTGTCACTACTGGACTAGATAGTACTGCTTTTGAAAATTCTTCGATAGAGTCACTCAATTCAAAATAACCAGGGCGCTTCTCAGTGAGTGCCTGACCCAATAGTTCTGGAACAGATTGATGAAGGGCTACTAAACTCTTGATATTATTTTCTGGAATACCACCGTATAGATGGGAATCGACGTCATGAGGGATTTCTTCATCAATAGCTGCCACGTAACGAGGGATGTTCATGTTGAACTCGTTTTGAATCAACTCTTGACGACTTGCTAAATGGCTATAGCCTTTTTCTTCGATACGATTTTTGTATACATCGACGATTTTCGCAATATCTTTCTCTTGGAGGGCATTTTGTTTCCCAACTTTGATGAAGTTACGAGAAGCATCGATGAAAAGAACTGGTTCATTTAATCCACGGTTTTTCTTCAAGATGATAATACAAACCGGAATACCTGTATTTGTAAAGAGGTTACTTGGTAAACCAATAACTGCATCAATCTGATTTTTCTCTAATAGACGTTTTCGAATTTCACCTTCTGCAGAACCACGGAAAAGAACACCATGTGGTAAAACAATGGCCATGGTTCCTGTCGTAGATAAGTGATATAGCCCATGAAGAAGGAAGGCAAAATCTCCTTTTGAATTTGGAGGAAGGACACCTGCAATTTCAAAACGTGGATCACTTGGTTTTAGGCCAGCACGATTCCAATTCTTAATCGAATAAGGAGGGTTCATAACCACTGCATCAAACTGAACTCCTTCATTTGGACGTTCCGGATCTTCCGGCCAGTCTTGACCAAGAGTATCTCCATTTTTGATGCTCATTTTTTCTGGACGAACTCCATGAAGCAAGAGATTCATTCGAGTCAAGTTATAGGTTGCAGTATTCCTTTCTTGTCCGTAGTAATTGAGACTTTTCTGTAGTTCTTCTGATAAATGTTTTTTTACAGTTAACAAGAGAGAACCTGAACCGACTGTCGGGTCGTAGATAGAAGTAATATTTTGATTTGTCGCGACAATCTGCGCCATAACTTCACTGACTTGATGTGGCGTGTAGAATTCTCCAGCCTTCTTACCAGATTCCATAGCAAATTGGCCAATCAAGTACTCATAAGCATCTCCAAGTACGTCACCACTTTGAAGAGCCACCATATCCAAATCTTCAAATAGACGAATCAAGGCCTGAATGTTTTTATTACGCTCATTTAAGTTGCTACCAAGAGCTGTATCTGTTAAGTCCAGTGTTGAACTTGAAAAAAGGCCTTTGAAGTCATCAGAACCATTGGTAACAGCAATGCTGCGTTCGAATTGGTTGAGACTGTCAGTGACTTTCTGAACTTCAAAATTCCCGGCATTCATATCTTGAACCCATGTTTGATATAGATGTTCAGGGCGCACAAAATATCCTAAGATATCCTGAATCATTTTTTCTAGTTCAGTACCATATTCTTGATGGGCATTTTTATATTCTTCAAACCAATCTTCTTCATTAGAAATACCTGCAGTTGTCGCAAATGTTTTCAGAGTCTGGTCACTCAAAAATTTATAAAACATAAGGCCTAACATGTAGTCTTTATATCGACTAGCATCCATGGACCCACGTAATTCATTTGCACCATTCCATAAACGTGCTTTAATTTCTTCTGATGTAATCATCTAACTCCCCCCTTTTTACGTCTTTCAAATAGTCATTTTGCTAAAATATTCATTATTTGAAATCGCAACCATTGGCTTTATTATAGGCCAAACTCAAAATATATTATCTATAAAATTATATCATAAAATGGATCTAGTTTGATTCACGAAATAACTTTTTATAAACAGTTACACGTATAATGCTAACCTCTATGAAACCATTTATTTAATTGGCATAAAGTTTCCAACGACAATTCCCACAATTCTTGGATCTTCATTATATGAAAGAAAAATATCTTGATAGTTTGGGTTGATAGAAACTAATCGTAAGCCCTGCTCTTCACGATAAACTCGTTTAATATAGGTCTGGCTATTACAGACTACTGCATAAACCGCACCATCGTAATCAAATCCGGTCTCACGAATGAGAGCAACAGAACCATTTTGATATTTGGGTTCCATTGAGTATCCAGAAATCCATGAGGCAAAGTCATGGGCTAGGTCTTCATCAAAATAGACAGTATCATAGTTTTGATCGTTATACACCGATGAACCGATACCAGCAGACATTTGTTCGTAAACATGGTATTCGTATAGTTTTTCTGACATTGAAACAATGTTCTTGCATTTTTCTTTTTGAACTAGGCCTCTGATATAACTAAGTGCATTATTCTTACCTTCATCCGATAAAGTATTATATAGTCGGACGACTTCGACCTCTGTAAAATAACCTTTTGGAACATTTAGAATCTGCTCCAACAGCTTTATTTTTTCTCTAGATGGTTGTTTTATTCCACGTTCCCATGCAGAATAGGCCTGGTAGGTAATACCTAATTGACCTGCAATATCTTTTTGAGTCATTTTTAGCTCTTTTCTACGAGCCTTTAGTTTTTCTGGTTGGTACATCGTTTCCCTCACATTAATAGTAATTTCAATTCAGCTTTTTGTTTTGCCTCTT
>CAKPXD010000176.1 GCA_934201655.1 uncultured Streptococcus sp.
GTCTTACTTGGTTGTTGCTGCAGTTTCTCAAGTTATTTCTGCCCTTGAGCGCTTTATCGATGAAGGAACAGAAGCTGAGAAAGCCTTTAACACTCTAGTTGCTAAATTGGCCCGTCACAACTATGAGCGACTTGGCTTTGAAGCGAAAGATGGAGAATCAGATGAGGATGAGTTGGTTCGTCAATTGACCATTTCTATGATGATTCGTTCAAATGATGAAGAAGCTAGTCAGGTAGCAAGTCAAATCTTTGCAGCCCATAAAGAAAATCTTGCAGGACTTCCAGCAGCCATTCGTGCTCAAGTTCTAATCAATGAGATTAAACACAATGAGACTAAGGACTTGGTGGCAACTTACCTAGACCTATACACTCATGCAACAGATGCAGTTTTCAAACGTCAATTAGCAGCTGCGCTTGCATACAGTACAGATCCAGAAAACATCCAAACTCTTCTTGCAACTTGGAAGGACAAATTTGTCGTGAAACCACAAGACCTTTCAGCATGGTACCTCCAATTCCTTGGACACCAAGCTACCCAAGAAACTGTTTGGGTTTGGGCTCGTGAAAACTGGGATTGGATCAAGGCAGCCCTTGGTGGAGATATGAGCTTTGATAGCTTTGTTATCTTCCCATCACACATCTTTAAAACAGAACAACGTTTGGCAGAGTATAAGGCCTTCTTTGAACCACAACTTTCTGATCTCGCTCTTAGCCGTAATATCAGCATGGGTATCAAGGATATCGCGGCTCGTGTTGAATTGATTAAACGTGATAAAGCAGCAGTTGAAGCAGTTGTTGCACAATATGGCAATGCTTAAAAACTTCTTGACTAAATAGTATATAAAAACTCAACTTTCTCTAAGAAAAACAAGGAAAGTTGAGTTTTTTTTAAGATATTTTTGCTATAATGGATATAATAAGGAGGAATTTTTGATGATTAAAATTCTATTAGTGGAAGATGACCTAGGCCTGTCAAATTCAGTCTTTGATTTTTTGGATGATTTTGCAGATGTTATGCAGGTATTTGATGGTGAAGAAGGTCTCTACGAGGCTGAAAGTGGCGTCTATGACTTGATTCTATTGGACTTGATGTTACCAGAAAAAAATGGTTTCCAAGTCTTAAAAGAACTACGTGAAAAAGGTGTTTCGACTCCTGTTCTCATCATGACAGCCAAGGAAAGTCTTGATGACAAAGGACATGGGTTTGAGCTGGGAGCAGATGATTATCTAACCAAACCATTTTATCTAGAAGAACTCAAGATGCGTATTCAGGCCCTTCTCAAACGCTCTGGGAAATTTAACGAAAATACCTTAACGTACGGTGATTTGACAGTCAATTTATCTACTAATGAAGTTAAGGTTCAAGATGCCTCTGTTGAGCTGCTTGGTAAAGAATTTGAACTCTTGGTCTATTTCCTCCAAAACCAAAATGTCATCTTACCAAAAACCCAAATCTTTGACCGTTTATGGGGATTTGACAGTGACACAACCATTTCCGTTGTAGAAGTCTATGTATCAAAAGTTCGTAAGAAATTGAAAGGTTCAGCCTTTGCTGAAAATCTCCAAACTTTGCGTAGTGTTGGGTATATTTTAAAACATGTTTAAGAAATTAAAAAAGAATTGGTACGCAGAGGATTTTAGCTACTTTATCCGTAATTTTGGTGTTTTTACCCTAATTTTCTCTGCCATGACCTTGATTATCTTGCAGGTTATGCACTCCAGTCTCTACACATCAGTGGATGAGAAACTGCTATCTCTCAGCAACAATCCTCAGGACATCATTCAATTGGCGGTCAATCGTGCAACTGAAGACGTTAAGGATTTAGATAGTGGCAGTGTCGCTTCAGCTTCTGATAAAAAGCCAAATGTGAGTTCCAATACTGAAGTGATTTTGCTAGATTCAAATTTGAATCAATTAGTGACTGGTAATCGCTTTTTAGGATTAGACAGAATAACGTTCAATAAAAAGGATTTAAACCATATCCGACAACTTCATGTTGTGAATAGCTACGGCCAGGATGAGATTTATCGGGTGGTCTTAACGGAAATGAATATTGATTCTGTTTCGACTAATATTAAGTATGCTGCTATCCTAATTAACACAAGCCAACTAGAGCAAATTAGTCAAAACCACGAGCAGTTAATCGTGGTAGTGATGGCAAGTTTTTGGATTCTATCTATCTTAGCCAGTCTCTATCTTGCACGTGTCAGTGTTAAACCCTTACTTGAAAGTATGCAAAAGCAGAAAAGCTTTGTGGAAAATGCCAGTCATGAATTACGGACTCCGTTGGCAGTTCTTCAGAACCGTCTGGAAACTCTTTTTAGAAAACCAGAGGCGACTATTATGGAGTCAAGTGAGAGTATCACTTCTAGTTTGGAAGAAGTTCGAAATATGAAGTTTCTAACAACTAACCTTCTCAATCTGGCACGTAGAGATGATGGAATCAAGCCTGAGTTTGGAGAGGTAAAGCCAGACTTCTTTAATACAACCTTTACTAACTATGAGATGATTGCGTCCGAGAATAATCGTGCCTTTCGTTTCTCGAATCGTGTTCATCGCACTATCATCACAGATAAGCTCCTCCTTAAGCAATTGATGACCATTCTGTTTGACAATGCGGTCAAGTATACAGAAGAAGAAGGAGATATTTATTTTGAGATTTCAACGACAGAACGCAGTCTCTATCTAAAGGTAGCAGATAATGGAATTGGTATTTCTGCAGCCGATAAAAAGAAAATCTTTGATCGATTTTATCGCGTTGATAAGGCTCGTACGCGTCAAAAGGGTGGTTTCGGTCTAGGCTTGTCTTTGGCTAAGCAAATCGTAGATGCCCTTAAAGGAAGCATCAGTGTAAAAGATAACAAACCTAACGGAACAATTTTTGAAGTAAAAATAGCTATCTCAACACCATCCAAACGAAAGAATAAATAAAAAAACCTTCGATGA
>CAKPXD010000177.1 GCA_934201655.1 uncultured Streptococcus sp.
TCTTCCACTGGGGAATTATGCACTTATTTTTGTCCGTGTGGACAATTTTGGGACACCGAAGGGGACAACCCTAGGGTGTTCATATCAATCTGCACCGAAAGAAGATGCAGACAGGTTCGTGTAGTCACTGGAACTTTTTTTCCAATTGGAAGAAAAGTTGTTTTTAAATTTCTATTTTTCCCTTACATAGTCCTTCCAGTCACTTTTTGTAACTTGAGTTAATGTTTGATTAGCAGACTGCAATAAAGAGAGCGTTGTGAAAAGGGATTCACAGCATTCTTCCATTTCTTCATAGTCCGGTGTACCCTCGTAAATGTCAGGATATTGCCGCTTGACTGTTAGACACGCTTTTTCAAGCGTAGCGATTCTTTTGATTAAATCAGAAAGACGAGTGCTATATTGTGATAACTCCTCTGTGAATTCTTTATCTAAAAGCATAGTGATTCCTCCATAGTAGAATTAGAGTGGTGTTGCAGCACAAAAAATATCGAGAGCCTCCATAATATTTCCTGAACACGTTTTCAGAATGTCGCCAACCTCCCAAAAAATTCGTTCTACCTCATTTTCGGATAAGGAAGCCGGCGGATCTGTGAAGTGACTCATGCACGCTACATCTAATCGAGAAGTATGAACGACTAAATCATTCAAATCCTCATAGATTGCATTGATTTCATCCATCTTTTGTTCTAAATATTCCATAGAAATCCTCCTCATACAGTGAAGTGGTTGTATTGTTTCTGTTTCTTAGCTCAGAATTCTTTGATTGCTAGTGGATACAATATCAACTAGTTCTTTTTTGATAGATTCATCAGCAGAATTATCAAGAATTTTTCGCACAGTAGCATAATAAAGAACCGTTTCCTGTTCATCATCGTATACTCTTTGTTCCAGTGTTGCTTTTACGCTGACTTGGTCCCCTTGTTTGAACCGACTTGCAAATTCTTCTGCAATCTGCTCTTTTGCAATGAACAGAAAATTGACCGTTCCGTCTTGACCAATTCTTTTACTGCCCTCGCCAATTAAGCGAAATCGAACAACAGGTCTGTCTGTTCTTGTATCTGTTGTCAAATTTGGATCGGACACTAAGATTCCTTGGAATAATAATGTATTTAACATCGTTTCCTCCTATTCTTCCACTGGCGGATAAAATTCAGCTTGTCTTGCTTTAAATTCTGCTAATAGTGCAGCTCCTTCATATCCTTCCGCAATTAAGTCAGCCAGGATTTGCTCTGAAAATTCCCCGCTGGACAGTTCCTTAATCGGACGAATAACCAGTTCTCCGTCTTGGAGAACACACTCCGCTTCTGTCTGAAATCCCAAAAGAGAAAAGAATTTTTGCGGAATTGTAATTTGTCGCTTAGAAGAAATTCGAATTATCCGTTTTTCTTGGTCTTTTGCCATAGTTGAATCCATAAGGTATCCCTCCAATATAGAAAACAAGTAGCTTGGTGCTTGGTTCTTTGTTTTTATTATATAACGATACTTTAAAAATGTCAATACTAATCCATCACAAAGAAGCCTTATTTTCCAATTTTTTCAATCACTGTATTTAATTTTGAAAGGAGCTTCCTGTACAATTCAAAATGTAAGGAATTCTAAGAAAGAAGGTTGAAATCTTTAGTCTATTGATTTATTGTGTGGTTGTAACTTCTTTTCTAATTGGAAGAAAAGTTGTTTTACCATGGCAGGTCAGGGAGATCAGAATTTTTACTTAAAAGTCCACTTAACATGGTTTCTTCTTCCTTTGAAAGTTCCTTTATTAGTTCTTTCGGCTTCATTGATGATGGGGAGGGGAACGGACTTTCATCTTCCGGTTCTTCCGGAAACTGTGACATACAGTAAGCAGCACATTCCCGAATGGCATTTAAAAAAGAAAGACGCTGTTGAAGTTCAACTGCGTCTTGATCTCTTAAAGCCTTTTCTGATTTTTTGCGTTCTTCGGAAACATAGCTGCCACGATGAGTACGTTGCACTGCGATGTATAATCCGGTATTTTGCATTCTAATATGCGCCGGAATATCTTCTAATTTAATTTTTAAATCCAACAAGGATTTAAACAATACTTCATATGATAGGCTTGTCATTTGTTTTCTCCTTTCCATTATCAGAAGTTTTATCACTTTTAGATAAGTCTAAACAGACAAAATCATCTTCGGTAATATCAAACCCGAATTTCTTATAGTAATGTCTTCTACGAGCATCATTTTCTTTATCCAATCCGTCTATGGGAGATAGCCGCCCTTTTACAAAACAACTAAACCCCATATGTTTTAATAAACGAAGAAAGGACTCCATCATAAGACTACCATAGCCCTTTCCTTTAACTGATCCAATGTTGTCATCAATCCAAACGTAATCTACTTGTCCGCTGAAATCAATAGCATAATTGATTTCAGAGTATATATGATGTGTAGCATTTGAACAATTTCTTCCATCTAAAATATATCCATAAATATCTATTTGAGTTGGCATAATGGACTTTTCTAAGTATGTTATTTCAGATGTAATCACAAATAAAGTACCGGAATTGCGTGTAACATAAATAATTTGTTCAAATCGAGTGTTTAAACACAGGAATAATGACTGTAACCATTTATACTCACGTTCACCTAGCATTAGCTGTTGAATGAGCTTATCTTGCTTTTTTATAAAATTTTCATATAATTTCTTCTTTTCAAACATTTCCATCACCACGAGTCTGTTGTAGAGATTTTCAAAATTCGATTTAGATTATTCTGCACAGCATGAATATGAGCATCCAATCGGTTAAGATACTGTTTGAACTCTTTTCTATTTGAACAGGAAGAAAGTGCAGGTAAGAATAATTCCGGATTTCTCCAAAGCAATTCTTTTGGAATATCATCAATCGTAATTTTTTTTAATAATAGCAGGTTTTTTACTTCTTGTAAATCATTCATATTGGTGACTCCTTTCTTACAAT
>CAKPXD010000178.1 GCA_934201655.1 uncultured Streptococcus sp.
AAAGCTGTTTACTTGTTACTTTTGTTAATGGGTACAGACGTGTGCCTGAACCTCCTGCCAAAATAATACCTTTCATAATTATGACCACTCCTTTCCGCCTTGCTACAAGGCACAAAAACAAACGGAAGCGACTTGTAGGAAAGCTAAGTAAAAATTGTTATGAAATAACACCGTAGAAAGAACTGCATCCTTGTAGCACTGCACTTCTCTATACTTATTAAAGGTACGCTAAGCTCCCTCTGCCGTATCTGACTCGTACACTCTGGCTGTAATCAGGAACTTGCGAACCTTGATTAGATTGAGGGATAGGGTATCTGCGATGGTTTGGAGAGTCATACCATTATTATAAAGTTGTACAGCATTCTCTCGACCTCCGCCCGATCCGAATCTAGCGAATCCGAAAAGTACGTATCCCCCGTTCAAGAAAGTGTTGCCAGTCGTTCTGTAATAGTTTTTCCTAAATAAAACTCAACAGTATTTCGCACCACCATCTTTTCCCAACACTTCCGGTAAGTCTTTCTATATTTGCTGCCGTAGAATTCAAACTCTTTCCGAATTATTGTGCCTCAACGGGGTAAACATCCTTCGCTATACATCAGGTGTTCTACTACTGCTACAGAAAAAAACAATAGTCTAATATTCCTTCTTATCCGTCCAAAAATCAGCCTTAACAATCGGATATTTTTTGTCATATTGATATCTTCTGCATTTAAATTTGTTGTTTCAATTTTTGTCAAAACCGCATTTGTCAAACTCATATATAATCCTTTCTAATCCACCCACCTTTGTTAATTTATTTCCGTTACTAACTATATTTGGACTTCTAAAAATAGTCGTGCGAACTCCTGGAACTCAGTTTATCCACGCGACATAGGTTTTATTTCAATTTTGCCAGAATCTCATCTGCACTCATGCCGCTGGCCAGTAACTTCTTCAGCGGACTTTGCCTCAGCAACTGCTTTCTTTGTTTCCAGCTTGCGATTTCTTTTCGACCTGCTTAATCTCAGCTTTTTACGACTTCAGCGATTCACGCATAGACTTGATGTCTGTCTTTAGCTCCTCAATCTGAGCAACTGTTTTAGCTACGCCCTCTTCTAAGAGAGCTTTGTCCTTCTGTAACTTTGCCAGTTGCACGTCGAAATCGATCTTGGAACGGTTCTTGCTTCCTTAGGTTCTGGGCATTTTGTTACCTCAATGCTGTATTTATATTCAAGAACTACTTCAACCAGTATAGTTACTAACCTTTATAATCTGAGCATCCTTTCAGAAATTCAGAAGATACAAAACACGGATTGTTTTGATCCCCATTATTTTCAATTAAAATAGAATCATCATCTGATGCAAGAGTGGTAATCTTGTCGCCTGCTTTCAGCGTCAGCTTATTTTTTTAATTTCCGCATCTTTAGTCACAGAAAATGTTCCCAACATTTTTAGTTCTTTCTTTTCTTTAATATCTCGATACTTATTGGTAACGATGCTTTCAGCTACTCCTACTACTGCAAGACAAGTTCCACAAATTAAGCTCAAGAACTTCAATGGTCGCCAACCTTTTTTGGGGCTGTTGTAATCCATTGATACCATCCAAGGTTACTCATTTTTCCACTTCTATGTATTATTTTCATATTTTAACAAGTATATCCGAATTTGCATCAAAACTATATCCTGATTTTGCTATAGCAATTAAATCAGAATCCTCATGATTCACCACATTATCTATTGGAACATGAACGTTTATCGATGTCGAATTCTTTAACAGCCGCTCATAGCTATCCGGATTGGCGATAAAATAATCTTGTAGTGCCAAATAATATGCAACTCCTGTTTTCAAATCGACAACAAACAAAACAAATGGATTTCGACAGCTCACGGCATAATTTGCTGTCTTTACCGGGAGCGAAAAAGAAACATAATCTTTCCCCTTTATTTTTAGCAAAGAGCTCCCTTTTATCTGCGATAATATGCGATAACCATGGTATTCATTATTTTCAATATACTCAAATGTATAGTCAACACCATGGTCATGCTGATCATGTCCGATAAAGTCCCAGTGATCAGAGTTAAATTTTGGAAATAGAATTTGAAACGATCGAGTTTCTGCTCTACGTCCAGGAGAGTCCTGTGGAAAAACACGTGGCATAGCTATTTTCCTTTATCTATAATTGATTTCCTGCATATTAGCCGTCAAACAGACATTGCCTGCCGATCACCACATTGAGGTGTGAAAAGTTTCGAGCAGTGCAAGCTGTGCGATTTTTCCCACAGTCTTGTGATTTTCCTCTGTCATCTAAAACGGAGGTGTAAATACATGAAATATATTTCTGGTCTTGAATACTCTAATGATGAATTTAATGCTTTGGATAAGCTAACTCGTCGAAAAGCGTCCGAAGTCATCCTTGATCTTCTTCTCTCCACAATCTACCACATTCCGATATCTGTTACTGAAGTACACATCTACTTTGGCTTAGACGATTTGAGAACATCTAACACTTCCACAATTAAAGCAGATTTATTTCTCGCAGGATGTAAGCTTATCGGTGTGATTCTTGCAAAAGCAAGTAAGAAAACTAAACTCTACAAAAGTATTCGCAAGCTTGTTTCTGCTGTAGCCTGAGTGATTATTTCTATCTTAATACTGTTTTTCGTTGCCTTTTAAGCTTCTGTTCTGGACAGCAATCTTTTTTCCTTTTTAGAAACTTTATTCTCGACTTTTACAATCAACCAATTTTGTAATAATAACATTTCCATCGACTATATCATATATAAAATATTCGAACTGTAGATTGCAATTGATTTTGTTTCCATGTTGCTTTAGCTTGCTATTTTTCGTCATCTGTCATCTTTTGTCATCTGAGATTCCAAACAACATATGAGGACAAACATTTCTTAATATCTAAATTGGACACCTTAGTTCCATTTTGCTTTTCTATAAA
>CAKPXD010000179.1 GCA_934201655.1 uncultured Streptococcus sp.
TAACAACTATAATCGCTTTACTCATTTTCACTTTCCCTTCTAAAAAAAGTTTGGCAAGCTTCACAAACCGATTTTAAGGTTCTTTCTTCTGTTTCAATCAACTGATGATAGCCAGCTTTTTCCAATACAGATCTAGTATTGTCTCCCATAATGACAATCGGTTTCTCTTTCCAATTCTCTTGGGTTTTCTCTGCCATCAACACAAAGTGGTAAGCTGCAGCAGAGTTTGGCAAACAGATCAGCTGGATATCCTCTGCATGATAAGAGAATGATTCATTTTCAAAGGCCACAGTATGAGTGGTGTGGATCGGGAAGTTCAAAACTTCTGCTACTGCTTTTTCCTTAATATCAGAAGTGAGAATGATCCAGTTTCCTTCTTGCTCACTCATCCGTTTCACAAAATTCTCTTCTGCAACATCATTGATTTGATCATAGAGGCGAATTCCTGCTTCTTTAATGGTCTTGATGGTATGATGTCCACTTGCTACAATCTTCAGATGACTGAGACTCCGAATATCCAGATCTTCTTGTTGCAAATAGGCAACAAAGAAGTTCCAAGAGCTTGGGTCTGTCACTACTAAACCGTCAATGTCAGAAAGTTGAGGAAGTTGCAGTTCTTTTGCAAGCATTTTACTTGGTGACTGAAAAGCATACACTGTCGCCCCAGCATCCTTCAACAGTTTAGGAAGCTTGGCATTAGGAGTTTCTTGCACCAAAACGGTTCGACCGAACAAAGGCAGTTTTTCATGGTAGTTCAATTCCTCACGGAAAGCAACAACGTCCCCAATCACAATCAAACTTGGTGCTTTCATCTGGTGTTTTTCAGCCAGTTCAACAATGGTCTCTAATTTTCCATCGATCGAGCGTTGTTGAGGATGAGTAGCCCATTCGATAATCGCAACCGGAGTTTCCTTATCGTAACCACGAACCATCAATTCTTCACAAATGGTCTGCAAGTTTTTCATTCCCATAAGGAAGACTAAAGTTCCTTTTAAGTGGGAAATCGCATCCCAGTTCAATGCTTCACTGGCATCTTGTAGATGGCCAGTAAAGACATGGAAGCTAGTCGCGATATTTCTAAAGGTCATGGGAATACCTGCATAGGCAAGGCCTGCTATAGCTGAGGTAATTCCTGGTACAACTTCAAAGGGAATCCCTTCTTGAATAAGAGTTTGAGCTTCCTCTCCTCCTCGGCCAAAGATATAGGGATCGCCACTTTTTAGGCGAACAACTTTTTTCCCTTCTTTGGCTTTTGCAACCAAGACTTCTTCAATTTTTTCTTGAGAAACACAAGGTTGATTAGGAATCTTACCAACATAGATCTTTTCACAGTTCGCTTTTGTGTAGGACAGAAGCATAGGATTTACTAAGCGGTCATAGATGAGAATATCCGCTTCTTCAAGTCTCCGTGCTCCTTTAAGAGAGATTAATTCTTCATCTCCTGGACCCGCACCTACTAAACTAACAAAGCCGCTCATCCATTCACCTCTTTCTTTAAATGAGTTTCCAATTCCTCAATAGTTGACACTACTTTAGGATAGTTGACAATAGGTCGTGAAATAATCACACAATCCATTCCAAGTTCTTGACAGCCTTCGATTTTTTCTCGAATCCCACCAATACTTCCACTTTCTTTGGAAACAAACACTTCCGCTTTGGAGCGAGCCAGCAATTGCTTGTTGCACTCTTTAGAGAAAGGAGCCTTGATAGCATCAATTTGATCCGGAACAAGTCCCAACTCTTCACAACCTTTTAGAACTTCCGAAGTTGGAAGAACACGAACCACAATACGCGACTCTGGTAAACCATGAACAAAAAGTGGCAAGGTTTTGCTTCCAGTTCCTAAATAGACTGTTTTATACTCTTTCTCTTTGATGTATTCAATGGCTTCTTCTGTCGAATGGACAACGGTAGCACCCGATAAGTCGATGGTAGCTTGTCGTTCAAAGCGCACATATGGAATTCCAGCCTGATTCGCTGCTTTCATCGCTTCTTGAGAGACAATATCCGCAAAGGGATGCGAAGCATCAATAATTTCATCAACGTCATTCTCTTTGATGAAAGCAACCATTTGGTCAGCTGTCATTCTTCCTTGGACCACGTCCTGCCCAAATTTAGAAGCTAAATGGCGGCCATAATCCGACACAACAGAGGTAGTCACTGGGATATTCTTTTGCGAGAGGAATTCAAGAATCTCTGTACTTTCAGCTGTTCCACCGAAAAGTAGTTTTATCATAGTGTATATCCTCGAGGTGTGATCATGCGTCCATTTTTCACATAAGTCTCTTTGTTTCCAACAATGACAATTGTAGTCATGTCTACAAGAGTTTCATCTAAGTCTTCAATCGTAGTAAGCACAATTTGTTCTTCCTTACGTCCGATATCCTTACCGATACCGACAATTGTATCTTTGGCTTTGTATTCAGACATAATTTCAAGCGCTCTTGCTAAGTGCTCTGGACGACCTTTACTTCTTGGATTGTATAAACAAACAACAAAGTCACCTTGTGCTGCTGCATGAAGACGTTTTTCAATCATTTCCCATGGAGTCATCAAGTCACTAAGTGAAATATGACAGAAGTCGTTCATGAGAGGTGCTCCCATCACTGCAGCTGCTCCAAGGCTTGCTGTAATTCCTGGTACAACCTTTACTTCAAGCGTATCGTTTTCTTCTAATAACTCGAGGATCAAACCAGCCATCCCATAGACACCGGCATCCCCACTCGAAACGACCCCAACATTTTTTCCAGTTTCATGAGCGAGATCAATGGCTTTTTGACAGCGTTCAATTTCATGACGCATACCAGTTGCAACCATTTCTTTATCTTTTACAAGATCTTTGATCAAACGCATGTAGGTAGAATACCCTACAATAATTTCACAATCCTTGATTGCTTCCAATGCCTCTTGAG
>CAKPXD010000180.1 GCA_934201655.1 uncultured Streptococcus sp.
GGGCAACACCACCGTCACCACCCCCAATAACCAATACTTTCTTTGGATTTGGATGGACAGCCATAGGAACGTGAACTGTCATTTCGTTGTAGACAAAGTCATCTGCATCTGAGAATAAGACATGCCCATTTAAAATTAACACTTTCCCAAAAGCTGGGGTGTCCAGAACCTCGATATCCTGCCATTCACTTTGACCAGAATAAAGCTGTTTGGCTGTTCTCATTGTTAACTTGACATCTGGAGTATGAACTTCAGAAAACCATAGATCCATCTAGTTCTCCTTTCTTTCAATGACATTGATGTGATTGACCTCTGGATCTTCCGTTCCTTGGAGGGAACAACCACGTTCTTTGGCGAATTTTATATAATCGACAATTTCTCGTGTAATCCGTTCACCTGGCGCTAGGATTGGAATTCCTGGAGGATAGCACATGACAAATTCCCCACATACCTGGCCAACGGACTCGTCTAATGTTAAGCTTCTTCTCTCTGCATAGAAGGCTTCCTGAGGAGATAGCACCAATTCAGGCTGGATATATTCTCCAGCAATCAAGTCCTTCCCATCTCGTGAGTATAGTCTCTTGATATCAGCCAAAGCACCTACCAAGCGCTCAATATCTTGGATACGGTCACCAATCGAAATGTAGGCTAAGATATTGCCGATATCACCAAACTCAATTTGAATGTCATATTCATCCCGTAAAAGATCATAAACTTCAATCCCTGTTAGACCAATCCCCTGAGTGTAAACTGACAGCTTGGTTACATCAAAATCACAAACTGATACTCCATCTACTAGTTCTTTTGAGTAGGCATAGTAGCCACCGATGGCATTGATTTCACGACGAGCATACTCAGATAGCTCAATGACTTTCTCAAAGGACTCTTTGCCACGAAGGGCTAGGTTTCTTCGAGAAACATCTAGACTAGCCATTAGCAAGTAGGATGCTGATGTCGACTGTGTCAGATTAATAATCTGGCGTACGTACTCAGGATTCATCTGATCACCAACTAAAAGAAGGGAACTTTGAGTCAAGCTACCACCGGACTTATGCATAGATACAGCTGACATATCTGCTCCTGCATCCATAGCGGATAGAGGAAGTTTATCTGTAAAGTGCAGATGAGCACCATGCGCCTCGTCTACTAAGACTTTCATTCCTGCAGCGTGAGCCATCTCTGTTAGTCCTTTTAGATCTGAACAAATCCCATAGTAGGTAGGGTTATTGATTAGGATAGCCTTGGCATCCGGATGGTCCTTAATAGCTTGTGCCACACGCTCATTTTCAAGCCCCAAAGCAATACCGATTTTTGGATCCACACTCATCTCGATATAGATAGGAATAGCTCCGCATAAAACGAGTGCATTAATAGCTGATTTATGGACATTTCGTGGAAGTATGATTTTATCACCTGATTTACAGGTAGAAAGAATCATGGTCTGCACGGATGAAGTTGTCCCACCAATCATCAAAAAGGCATGAGCAGCACCAAATGCTTCTGCCGCTAGTTCTTCCGCTTCTCTGATAATCGAAATAGGATGTCCTAGATTGTCCAAGGGCTTCATAGAATTGACATCAATCCCAACGCATTTCTCACCCAGAAGTTCAACCAACTCTGGATTCCCACGGCCACGCTTATGACCAGGTACATCAAACGGTACAATTCTTTTTTTTCGTAACTTGACCAGTCCCTCATAAATAGGAGCTTGGTTTTGATTTAACATTATAGAGACATACTCCTTTATCATAGTTATTTTCACCTTGTGTAAGGCTCTAAAGGATACTTATGAAAAAAAGAGCAGGTTGGCACCTGCTCTACAATCTACTGACGTGTTTGTGTTTGTTTCTTTTGAGTATGTCTGTTCCTGATGTTTCCTAACTCTCTAGTAGCAAATATTACGTACTTTATTGATCGTTTCACAAGATGACGTGTGCTTTCACCACACTAACAAATCTATACGAATTAGGACAAGTGTCCTAACATCAACTTATAAAAGTAGGCTTTTAACCCTATCAATAATGTGGCTTTTCAACCACGCTTCGGCATTCAACCCTGCCTGTCCGTAGGCATTTTTTACTCGGGTTTATATTTGCTAGAAAACATCATCTCATTTTCTAAGCTTCATTACTATACCATGATTTCACAATCTTGTAAAGTATTTTTAGAACTTTTTTTAAATAATTTAGTGTTTAGTTCGTGTAATTTATTCAACCAATAAATAGAAATCGTTTTACATTTAAATCAAAAAACAAAAAAGGAACTAAATAAATTAATTCCTTTAGATAGGCATAAGCAAATCAACTATTCAAAATCGTATTACTCATCACGCGCTACTTTGGCAGCTAGTTCAAAATCAGTCATCAAATAATTTTCATCTAGACGGATAAGACTATAATACTCATTCCAAAATAGAGAGTCACTGTTACTTGACCACTGTAATCCATACCACAATTGAGTGACATCACTTGTATTTGATGGGGGGATTGACCATAGATGCTTTTTAAAAGTTTCTTGAACAAGGGGGATATCCAGTCGACTAGTCAAGTCGAGTTCATCTAACTTGAAAGTGATAGAATGTTTCTTAGCTGCTTCAATACTGTCCTTGTTAAATCGAACCTGAATAATCTTAGAATCTTCTAAAGCCACATTCTGGTCTTCAGCACCGTAGAAGGAAATACTCCCCAGTACTATGTCATCTTTTGCCAGGAGATAGGGAGCGTAAGGGACTGCATTGCTATCAAGTCTGAACCCTTTTTCGATAGTGACTGATTTATCTCCTGAATACTTTTGGAAATTGCCATCTGTCAGGAGGTCTTCGTAGTCGCTAGCACCATTACCTTGTCTTACAT
>CAKPXD010000181.1 GCA_934201655.1 uncultured Streptococcus sp.
CCTACGTACAGGCTGGTGCAGGAATTGTTTATGATTCCATCGCTCAGAACGAATACCAAGAAACCATTAACAAAGCTAAATCTATGACTAGAATGGGAGAACTAAGACCATGATTTTATTGATTGATAATTATGATTCATTTACCTATAACCTAGCCCAATACATCGGGAATTTCGCAGAAGTTCAGGTTTTGAGAAATGATGATCCAAACCTTTATGAAGAAGCTACAAAGGCAGATGGACTTGTCTTTTCTCCTGGCCCAGGTTGGCCAGCTGATGCTGGGAAGATGGAAGAAATGATTCGTGATTTTGCAGGTAAGAAACCTATTCTAGGGATTTGTTTAGGGCACCAAGCCATTGCAGAAGTCTTTGGTGGTAAGTTGGGCTTGGCTCCTAAAGTCATGCACGGGAAACAAAGTCAAATCCGATTTGAGACTCCATCAGTTCTCTATCAAGGGATTGAGGAAAATCGTCCAGTCATGCGCTACCACAGTATTTTAATTGAAGAGATGCCAGAAGAGTTTGAAGTGACAGCTCGTTCGACAGATGACCAAGCCATTATGGGGATTCAACACAAAACCTTGCCGATTTATGGCTTGCAGTATCATCCAGAAAGTATTGGAACGCCAGATGGCCTATCTTCTATTCAGAATTTTATCGAGAAAGTTGTAAAGTGAGGAACACAAAATGAAAGAAATTATTGAAAAATTAGCCAACTTTGAAGATCTATCAAGTGTTGAAATGACAGATGTGATCGAACGCATCGTGACAGGGCGAGTGACAGAAGCACAAATCGCTTCACTACTGTTAGCTCTTAAAATGAAGGGAGAAACACCTGAAGAAAGAACAGCCCTCGCTCAAGTTATGAGAGGACATGCTCAACACATTCCAACAAACATTCAAGATGCTATGGATAACTGTGGTACAGGTGGAGATAAGTCATTTAGCTTTAACATCTCAACAACTGCAGCCTTTGTCTTGGCAGGTGGTGGCATTAACATGGCCAAACATGGCAATCGTTCTATCTCTTCTAAATCTGGTTCAGCAGATGTCTTGCAAGCTTTGGGAATCAATATTGATCTCAAACCATCACAATTGGGTAAGGTATTTGACCAAACAGGAATCGTCTTTCTCTTTGCCAAAAACATGCACCCAGCCATGAAATACATTATGCCAGCTCGCTTGGAATTGGGAATTCCAACCATCATGAATTTGACAGGACCGCTCATCCATCCAATGGTTTTGGAAACACAGCTTCTAGGAATCAGTCGTCCTGAACTTCTGGAAAGTACTGCTCAGGTTTTGAAAAACATGGGTCGCAAACGTGCTATTGTAGTAGCTGGTCCAGAAGGGTTGGATGAAGCTGGTTTGAATGGAACTACCAGCATTGCCCTTCTTGAAAATGGTGAAATTACTTTATCAACCTTTACTCCAGAAGATTTGGGAATGGAACGCATTGCTATTGAAGACATTCGTGGAGGAAATGCTCATGAGAATGCAGCAATTCTTGTCAGTGTTCTTAATAACGAACCAAGTCCATTCTTGGAAACAACAGTCTTAAATGCAGGTCTCGGATTCTACGCCAATGGGAAAGCAGACAGTATCAAGGACGGAGTTGAATTGGCACGTCAAGTGATTGCCAGTGGTAAGGCCCTTGAAAAACTCAGACTATTACAGGAGTATCAAAGATGAGTCAGGAATTTTTATCACGTATCCTAGAGCAAAAGGCGCGCGAAGTTGAAAAGATGGAGCGAGAGGAGCTTCAACCCTTGCGTCAAACTTATCGATTGAGTGAATATTTAAAAAATCACCAAGACCGTTTGCAAATCATTGCTGAGGTCAAAAAGGCAAGCCCAAGTCTAGGTGATATCAATCTCGATGTGGATATTGTACAACAGGCCCAGACTTATGAGACTAACGGCGCGGTTATGATTTCTGTTCTGACAGATGAGGTTTTCTTTAAAGGTCATTTGGATTATCTGCGAGAGATTTCTAGTCAGGTAGAGATTCCGACACTGAATAAGGATTTTATTATCGATGAAAAGCAAATCATCCGTGCTCGCAATGCAGGTGCGACAGTTATCTTGCTCATCGTAGCGGCCTTATCTGAAAAACGACTCAAGGAGCTTTACGACTACGCGACAGATCTTGGTCTAGAAGTTTTGGTGGAAACTCATAATCTTGTTGAACTGGAAGTGGCTCATAGACTTGGAGCTCAAATTATTGGTGTCAACAATCGCAATTTAACAACCTTTGAAGTCGACTTGCAGACAAGCGTAGACTTGGCTAAATATTTCAAGGATGATTGCTTCTACATTTCCGAATCTGCTATTTTTACAGAGCAGGATGCAAAACGAGTAGCACCATACTTTAACGGAATTTTAGTAGGAACAGCCCTCATGCAGGCAGAAGATGTAGCCCAGAGAATCAAGGAGTTGCAGATTGACAAAGGTTAAGATTTGTGGACTATCGACCAAAGAAGCCGTAAAAACAGCTGTGTCGGCTGGAGCAGACTACATTGGTTTTGTCTTTGCTCCTAGCAAAAGACAGGTGACCTTAGAACAAGCCATAGATCTGGCTAAGTTTATTCCTAGCCATATTCAAAAAGTTGGAGTATTTGTTTCACCCAGTCGAGCAGAACTGTTAGAAGCAATTGAAAAGGTTGGCTTGGACTTGGTGCAGGTTCATGGTCAGGTGGCGGATGATTTGTTTGAAAATTTACCTTGTGCCAGTATTCAGGCTGTTCAGGTCGATGAAGGGGGGCATGTATCCAATTCTCAGGCAGATTATCTACTCTTTGATGCTCCTGTGGCAGGGAGTGGACAAACC
>CAKPXD010000182.1 GCA_934201655.1 uncultured Streptococcus sp.
GATCGAGAACATACGGCCATGATTGGATCTTCCTTGGGTGGGAATATTACCCAATTCTTGGGCTTAGAGTACCAAGACCAAATTGGTTGTCTGGGAGTCTTCTCCTCTGCTAACTGGTTGCACCAAGAGGCCTTTGACCGCTATATCGAGCGCAAGAATCTCTATGCAGATCAACGGATCTACATCTATGTGGGGACTGAAGAGGCCGATGACACGGATAAAACCCTAATGGCGGGGAATATCAAGCAAGCCTATATTGACTCATCCCTTCGTTACTATCACGATGTCATTCAACAAGGAGTCGATCTCAATCATATTGCCATTCGGATTCAATCCGGTGCTATTCACCATGAAGAAGCTTGGGCTGAACATTTACCAGAATGCCTTCGTTTTTTGGCAGAAAATTGGGATTAATGGACTCAGAACAAATCAATAGAGAGAAAGAGGAAACTTATGAATATTGAACATTTAAGCCACTGGAGTGGCCAACTCAACCGTGAAATGTATTTGAACCGCTATGGACATGCAGGGATTCCTGTTGTGGTCTTCGCTTCATCAGGTGGAAGCCATAACGAGTACTATGACTTTGGTATGATTGATGCTTGTGCTCAGTTTATCGAAGAAGGTCGGGTTCAATTCTTCACCCTTTCCAGTGTCGATAGTGAGAGCTGGCTTTGTGATTGGAAAAACCCTCATGATCGAGCTGAAATGCACCGTGCTTACGAGCGCTATGTGATTGAAGAAGCGATTCCTTTTATCAAACACAAAACAGGCTGGTTTGACCCGATGATGACAACTGGTTGCTCTATGGGTGCCTACCATGCCCTCAATTTCTTCTTGCAACATCCAGACGTCTTCAACAAAGTGATTTCCTTGAGTGGTGTCTATGACGCTCGTTTCTTTGTTGGTGATTTTGGAGGCGATGAAGCCATTTACCAAAACTCTCCATCTGATTATATCTGGAACCAAAATGATGGCTGGTTTATCGATCGTTACCGTCAGGCCGAAATCGTTGTTTGTACTGGTTTAGGAGCTTGGGAACAAGGCGGGCTTCCATCTTTCTACAAACTGAAAGAAGCCTTTGATCACAAAAATATTCCCGCTTGGTTCGCTGAATGGGGCCATGATGTAGCCCACGATTGGGAATGGTGGCGCAAACAAATGCCCTATTTCCTAGGACAAATGTATCTATAAGTCAAAAGGGAGGAGACCTCTATGAATTATCTTGTTATTTCACCTTATTATCCACAAAATTTCCAACAATTTACCATTGAACTAGCTAACAAGGGAATCACAGTCTTGGGAATTGGTCAAGAGCCGTACGAACAGTTAGATGAGCCTTTGCGCAATAGTTTGACAGAGTATTTCCGAGTTGAAAATTTGGAAAATCTGGACGAAGTGAAGCGTGCGGTAGCCTTTCTCTTTTACAAACATGGTCCAATCGATCGTATCGAATCCCACAATGAGTACTGGTTGGAATTGGATGCGGCGCTTCGTGAGCAATTCAATGTCTTCGGGGCTAAGCCAAAAGATTTGAAGAAAACCAAGTTCAAATCCGAAATGAAGAAACTCTTCAAGAAAGCTGGAGTCCCAGTCGTACCTGGTGCTGTGGTTAAAACAGAAAAAGACATTGATAAAGCTGTGAAGAAGATTGGGTTGCCTTTGATTGCTAAGCCTGACAATGGGGTAGGAGCAGCAGCGACCTTCAAGATCGAAACGCCAGAAGATGTGGACCATTTCAAGGCAGAATGGGATGGCCATACAGAGTACTTCTTTGAGAAATTTGTCACTTCTAGTGAGATTTGTACCTTTGATGGTCTGGTTGATCGTGATGGCAACATTGTCTTCTCCACTACATTTGACTATGCTTATACGCCACTCGATTTGATGCTCTACAAGATGGACAACTCTTATTATGTTCTCAAAAAGATGGATCCAAAATTGCGTCAATACGGGGAAGCGATTGTCAAAGCTTTTGGCATGAAGGAACGTTTCTTCCACATTGAGTTCTTCCGCGATGGGGATGACTATATTGCGATCGAGTACAATAATCGCCCTGCAGGTGGCTTTACCATCGATGTCTACAACTACGCTCACTCGATTGATTTGTACCGTGGCTATGCTGCTATTGTAGCTGGAGAACCTTTCCCAGCTTCTGAGTTTGAGCCCCTTTATTGCTTGGCAACTTCTCGTCGTGCCAATGCAGCCTATGTTCTGTCAGAAGAAGAAGTTTTGGCTAAATACCATGATCAATTCCGTGTCAAGAAAGACATGCCAGCGGCCTTTGCGGAACTTCAGGGAGATTACCTCTATATGCTTACAACACCTAGTCGTGAAGAATTGGAACAAATGATTCATGACTTTGGCCAACGCCAATCATAAGATAACGACCGGTAGGATAGGATCCTACCGGTTTTTTATTTTTTAATGCAATCCCATGAAAGAAAAGTTTGTGAAATATTCTATTTGAAGTTGAAAATACTTATAAAACCATCTTCCAAGGAATAAAGTTTGTGAAATCATTTGAGCATTATTTTTGACAGTGCTTTCATTTTTGGCTAGAATGAAAGAGAATGAATAAATGCTAAGAAAGGCGAAATGATGGCAACATTAGATAAAAGTCTCTTATTGGAAATGTTCCGTAAAATGGAAGAAATCCGTCGCATGGACTTAAAAATTGCACAGTTAGTAAAAAAAGGAAAAGTGCCAGGAATGACGCACTTTTCTGTTGGGGAAGAAGCGGCTAACGTTGGGGCTATGTTAGCTCTAAACGAAGACGACCTCATAACATCGAACCACCGTGGTCACGGACAAGCCATTGC
>CAKPXD010000183.1 GCA_934201655.1 uncultured Streptococcus sp.
TTATCGGTGACCGTCAAACAGGGAAGACAACTATCGCTATTGACGCTATCTTGAACCAAAAAGGTCAAGATATGATTTGTATCTATGTGGCGATTGGTCAAAAAGAATCAACAGTTCGTACACAAGTAGAAACACTTCGTCAGTACGGTGCCTTGGATTACACAATCGTTGTGACAGCCTCAGCTTCACAACCTTCTCCATTGCTCTTCCTTGCTCCTTATGCAGGGGTTGCTATGGCAGAAGAATTCATGTACCAAGGGAAGCATGTGTTGATCGTTTATGATGACCTATCTAAACAAGCGGTAGCTTATCGTGAACTTTCTCTCTTGCTCCGTCGTCCACCAGGTCGTGAAGCCTACCCAGGGGATGTCTTCTACCTTCACAGTCGTCTACTTGAGCGTTCTGCTAAAGTTTCAGATGAGCTTGGCGGTGGATCTATCACGGCTCTTCCATTTATCGAGACCCAAGCAGGAGATATCTCAGCCTATATCGCGACAAACGTAATCTCTATTACGGATGGGCAAATCTTCCTAAGTGATAGTCTCTTTAATGCGGGTATTCGTCCAGCTATTGATGCGGGTTCTTCTGTATCTCGTGTTGGTGGTTCAGCTCAGATTAAGGCTATGAAGAAAGTTGCGGGTACTCTTCGTATCGACCTTGCTTCATACCGAGAGTTGGAAGCCTTCACTAAATTTGGTTCAGACTTGGATGCAGCTACACAGGCTAAATTGAACCGTGGTCGTCGTACTGTAGAAGTATTGAAACAACCTGTTCATAAACCACTACCTGTTGAGAAACAAGTAACCATCCTGTATGCCTTGACTCATGGATTCTTGGATACTATATCAGTTGATGATATTGTTCGTTTTGAGGAAGAATTCCATGCCTTCTTTGATGCGCAACATCCAGAGATTTTGGAAACTATTCGTGAAACAAAAGACTTGCCAGAAGAAGCAGTCTTGGATGCTGCGATTACTGAGTTTCTCAACCAATCCAGCTTCCAATAAGAATAGAGGTGTCAGATGGCAGTATCTCTAAATGATATTAAAACAAAAATCGCCTCAACGAAAAATACTAGTCAAATTACTAACGCCATGCAGATGGTTTCTGCAGCTAAGTTAGGTCGTTCTGAAGAAGCTGCACGCAACTTCCAGATTTATGCTCAAAAAGTCCGTAAACTCCTTACAGATATCCTTCACGGAGATGGTGCTGGAGGATCAACAAATCCAATGTTGATTAGTCGTCCGGTCAAGAAAACAGGCTATATCGTCATTACTTCTGACCGAGGTCTTGTTGGAGGCTATAACTCTTCAATCTTGAAGGCTGTCATGGAACTGCAGCAAGAATACCATCCTTCAGGTGATGATTTTGAAGTCATCTGTATCGGTGGTATGGGAGCAGACTTCTTTAAAGCTCGTGGTATTCAGCCAATTTATGAATTGCGTGGTCTCGCAAGTCAACCAAGCTTCGATGAAGTTCGTAAGATTATTTCAAAAACCATTGAAATGTATCAAAATGAACTTTTCGATGAGCTCTATGTTTGCTACAACCACCACGTGAATACACTGACAAGTCAAATGCGAGTGGAGCAGATGCTTCCAATTGTCGACTTGGACCCAAATGAAGCAGATGATAACTACAGCTTGACTTTTGAGCTTGAAACAAGTCGTGAAGAAATCTTGGATCAACTATTGCCGCAGTTTGCAGAAAGTATGATTTACGGTGCTATTATTGATGCCAAGACAGCTGAAAATGCGGCAGGGATGACGGCTATGCAGACAGCGACAGATAATGCTAAAAAAGTTATCAATGATTTGACTATCCAGTATAACCGTGCCAGACAGGCGGCGATTACACAAGAAATTACAGAAATCGTAGCAGGAGCTAGTGCTTTAGAATAGGCTCTAGTCCAGCTCGTATGAAAATGAACTTATACTCAATGAAAATCAAAGAGCAAACTAGGAAGCTAGTCGCAGGTTGCTCAACGCACTGCTTTGAGGTTGTAGATAGAACTGACGAAGTCAGTAACATATATACGGTAAGGTGACGCTGACGTGGTTTGAAGAGATTTTCGAAGAGTATTAGGACCTAGTCATACTAGGAACCGACAGTATCTTATACAGAATAGGAGAAGTAGATGAGTTCAGGTAAAATTGCTCAGGTTATCGGTCCCGTTGTAGACGTCATGTTTGCAGCTGGTGAAAAATTACCTGAGATTAATAATGCACTTGTCGTCTACAAAAATGACGAAAGAAAAACAAAAATCGTCCTTGAAGTAGCCTTGGAGTTGGGAGATGGTATGGTTCGTACCATCGCCATGGAATCAACTGATGGCTTGACCCGTGGTTTAGAAGTATTGGACACAGGTCGTCCAATCTCAGTACCAGTTGGGAAAGAAACTCTAGGACGTGTCTTCAACGTTTTGGGAGATACCATTGACTTGGAAGCTCCTTTTGGTGAAGATGCAGAGCGTCAGCCAATTCATAAAAAAGCACCAACTTTTGATGAATTGTCTACCTCTTCAGAAATTCTAGAAACAGGGATCAAGGTTATCGACCTTCTTGCCCCTTACCTTAAAGGTGGTAAAGTCGGACTCTTCGGTGGTGCCGGAGTTGGTAAGACCGTATTGATCCAAGAATTGATTCACAACATTGCCCAAGAACACGGTGGTATCTCAGTATTTACTGGTGTTGGGGAACGTACTCGTGAAGGGAACGACCTTTACTGGGAAATGAAAGAATCTGGCGTTATCGAGAAAACAGCCATGGTATTTGGTCAAATGAATGAGCCACCAGGAGCACGTATGCGTGTT
>CAKPXD010000184.1 GCA_934201655.1 uncultured Streptococcus sp.
CATTTCCGCAATCTGCAAGCCCCACTTTGCGGTATATTTTACCCTCATTCGGTTGCCGTAGCCCGCTACGCCGCCCTTATTCGGATAAAATCTCCCACGAACTGGGACTCGCAGTTCACGAAAAGCCTTTTTCAGACACGCTCTATTCCGGCCATGCCGGATCTGGCACAGGTAGAAAAAAGACTGGGGGATAAGAAATGGAATTAAGAGAGCAGTTAAATGGAATCCAGCATGTCGGTATTCCGACCAACGATATTGAGATGACGATTGCGTTTTATGAAAAACTTGGATTTGAAATGGCATTCCGCACCGTAAATGAGGAGGCGGATGAGAAAGTGGCATTTTTAAAACTCGGCACTCTGGTGATCGAAACGTACGAAAACAAAGTAGCAGCACTGAAACCCGGAGCAATCGACCATGTGGCGATTGACGTAAAGAATATTGAAAAGGTTCACGAAATGATTACCGGGGCCGGTCTGAATACGACGCAGGATGAAGTACATTTCCTTCCGTTCTGGGAAAATGGCGTCCGTTTCTTCACGATCGAAGGACCAAATAAAGAAAAAGTGGAATTCAGCCAGTATTTGTAACGATTCCAAGCCATGCGAAATGGAAGAAAAATCGCGAATCATGCTTGCATGAATATCCGTTTGACCAGCAAAGCCTCTGCCGGGAAGCAAAATTTTTGCCCGGCAGAGGCTTTTTTACTTACTCTGAAACAAATACTACCGGATAGTCAAAAAAGCGCAAATTATCCCTATAGAGTGAAGGAGATGCAAAATTTATCTGCAGTTACAAAAACGGGGTGGAGTTTTTATGGAAACAGGGCAGGAAATCATTGTGCTTTCTGCACGTGAGTGGTAAAATAGAATAGATAATATATAATCTGTTTTGAATAAAAACAGGATATTTTAGATAACATATAATCTGTAACAAGAAGGGGAAAAAATGGAACAATTTATATGGGAAACTCCGGAAGAACTGGATCAAAAACTTGCGCAGCGAGTGAGAAAAATCAGAAAGAGACGTTCAATTACGCAGGAAAAATTAGCATCTATAAGCGGAGTGAGTTACGGCTCAATCAAAAGATTCGAAACGACAGGACAAATTTCCCTGTTATCTTTAACGAAAATTGCAATCGCACTGGATCTTGCAGATGAGCTCAGAAATATTTTCACGCAGGTACCGTATAAAGATATTCAGGAGGTTATCAATGAAACAAGATAAAGTACTGCAGGTGTGTTATGAGGATCAAACGGTGGGAACATTAGCTATGACGGCAGACCACAAAGTGGCATTTCAGTACAGTGATGAATGGCTGGAAACCGGATTTTCGATCAACCCATTTTCATTGCCTTTGCAAAAACAGGTATTTGTTCCAGTTAAGGATCATTTTGAAGGATTATTTGGGGTTTTTGCGGACAGTCTTCCAGATCATTGGGGCAGATTACTGTTGGATCGCCTGTTACGGGCACATAAACAAAATCCGGATGAACTGACCGTACTGGATCGTCTGGCGATTGTGGGCACATCGGGGATGGGAGCGTTGACATATCACCCGGAAAAGAATTTTCCAGAGGAGCAGAGCAGTGCAGATCTGGACAAACTGGCGGAAGAGTGTCAAAAGATACTGAATACAGAGTATTCGGATAAACTGGACGAATTGTATCTGCTGGGAGGTACCAGCGGCGGAGCAAGACCTAAAATCATGACAACCATTGATAATGAAGAATGGATTATCAAATTTCCAGCGCATGTGGACGGAAAAGATGCAGGAAAAATGGAATATGACTATTCCTGCTGTGCCAAGGCCTGCGGAATTATGATGAGTGAAACGAGATTGTTTCCATCAGAAAAATGTAAAGGATATTTTGGAACTAAAAGGTTTGACAGGAGAAACTGTTTGAAAGGGAAAAAGAAAGTGCACATGTTGACGACAGCTGCAATTCTGGAATTGGATTTTGAGCAGCCAAGTCTGGACTATCATGGATTAATGAAACTGACAAAAATCATGACACGCAATTGCGATGAAGATGTTGAAAATATGTTCCGCCGAATGTGTTTCAATGTTTTTGCACATAACAGAGATGATCATTCGAAGAACTTCACGTATTTGTACGAAGCAGACGAAGATAAATGGCATTTAAGTCCGGCATATGATCTTACTTACAGTAATACGTATTATGGCGAACATACTACGTCAGTAGATGGAAATGGAAGAAATCCAGGCAGAAAAGAGTTACTGGCGGTAGGAACTGGTGCAGGGATGAAAAAGACAAGGTGTGAAGAGATCATAGACGAAATTGAGAAAAAAGTAAAGGAAATGTTGGAAGAATATCTTTTGGGTAAGTGATTCTCTTTGCATTCAAAAAATTTTAAACAGCAAGTTATTAACAGTTAAATAAAAAAGAGTTGCCAGACAAATGAACACTATAAGTACCTTGCTACGAGTTTTATTTTCGTAGCAAAGTACAAGATAGTACAGAGATAAAAATATGTCTCATTTGTCGTTTAACTCTTTACATTGCGCTTTTATTTCTTCTATCGAATCCTTCAATAACTTTAATCTGGCAGGCTACTTTCTAAACAAAGTCGTCCCCATCCCACCCGCCTGTTCGGGTATTCGCTCTCGGATGCGATGGGTTTTGCACCTGCAATGAGATAAGCTTTCAGTTTTTCACCATATAAAAACGGGTCATTTCCGCGCAGAATACCCCATTCCATCATAAGCGCGGCGCTTCCCGATACAAAAGGCGTGGCAAACGAGGTGCCGGTGAAGGAAGCATAGCC
>CAKPXD010000185.1 GCA_934201655.1 uncultured Streptococcus sp.
AACGTAGACTGACTCAAACCCTCACTTACCTCTACTTGATCGGACTTTCAATCGTCATTATCTATCCACTTTTAATCACGATTATGTCAGCCTTCAAGGCTGGTAACGTTGTGGCCTTTAAACTCGACGGCAATGTTAATTTCAGTCTTGATAACTTCAAAGGGCTCTTTACAGAAACCTTGTACGGCACATGGTACCTCAACACTTTGATCATCGCTTTGATCACTATGGTCGTTCAGACAAGTATTATCGTACTTGCTGGTTATGCCTATAGCCGTTACAACTTCTTGGCTCGTAAACAAAGTTTGGTCTTCTTCTTGATTATCCAGATGGTGCCAACAATGGCCGCTTTGACTGCCTTCTTCGTTATGGCCCTCATGTTGAATGCCCTTAACCATAGCTGGTTCCTCATCTTCCTCTACGTCGGTGGAGGTATCCCTATGAATGCTTGGTTGATGAAAGGTTACTTTGACACCGTGCCAATGTCTCTTGATGAGTCTGCAAAACTTGATGGTGCAGGACACTTCCGCCGCTTCTGGCAAATCGTTCTCCCTCTTGTTCGCCCAATGGTTGCTGTACAAGCACTCTGGGCCTTCATGGGACCTTTCGGAGACTATATCCTCTCTAGTTTCTTGCTTCGTGAAAAAGAATACTTTACAGTTGCCGTTGGTCTCCAAACCTTCGTCAGCAATGCGAAGAACTTGAAGATCGCCTACTTCTCAGCAGGTGCTATCCTCATCGCTCTTCCAATCTGTACACTTTTCTTCTTCTTGCAAAAGAACTTCGTTTCAGGACTTACAAGCGGTGGCGACAAGGGGTAGTATACCCCCGCCACCCTTTTTCATTTTTGACCTTGTACATCGATTGTCTGGTGAGAAACAAGAGCTTGCTGAGATTACCTTGTTAGTTAGTGGACGAATCATAACAAACATTCACTTTTAACAAGGATTCTACTATCCCCGCTTGAAATAAAAAACATTTCTCTATATAATACTTGTATAGAAAAATGCCTATAGAAAGAGATTTATGCTACCATATCCATTTTCTTATTTTAATAGTATTTGGGGATTTCGTAAGCCCCTCTCTCATCGTTTTGGTTTAAACTGGTTTCAACTGATTTTTACCAGTATTTTCTTGATTAGCTTATCCATGGTGCCTATTGCTATCCAGAACAGTTCTCAGGAAACCTATCCTTTAGAGACGTTCATCGATGATGTCTATGCTCCATTGACGGACGAAGTCGTTCAGGATTTAGCTACCAATGCTCAGATTGTAGATGGTAAACTAAGCTATACTGGTTCGACTCCTCATCAAGCTTCTGTACAAATCGGGGCTACTGCTAGTTCAAGTTTCCCTGAGGAATTACTTCTTAGCTTTGAACCTGAGCAACTCGTCATCAGTAAGCAAGGAAAAGAACTAACCAGCATTCGCTATCACGCTATTACAACTGATAGTTTCCAAAGCAAGGAAAGCTTGACTCAGGCTATTTCAAAAGACTGGTATCAACAGAATCGTGTCTACATCAGCCTCTTCCTGGTCTTAGGTGCTAGTTTCCTCTTTGGACTTAATTTTTTCATTGTAGCTCTAGGTGCTAGCCTTCTGCTCTACTTCACGAAAAAATCTCGTCTCTTCTCATTTAAGACCTATAAAGAGTGCTATCATTTTATTTTGAACTGTTTAGGATTACCAACTTTACTTACCCTGATTCTAGCTCTTTTGGGGCAGAATATGGCAACTTTGATCACTGTTCAAAACATTTTATTTGTTCTATATCTGGTCACTATCTTTTATAAGACTCATTATCGTGATCCAGACTACAAAAAGTAGGAGATTATTATGCCTGTTACGATTAAAGACGTGGCCAAAGCTGCAGGAGTTTCTCCTTCAACCGTAACCCGTGTTATTCAAAACAAATCAACGATTAGTGACGAAACAAAAAAACGAGTTCGAAAAGCAATGAAAGAACTCAATTATCATCCTAATCTAAATGCTCGAAGTCTTGTTAGCAGTTATACGCAAGTTATCGGCTTAGTCCTTCCAGATGATTCAGACGTTTTCTACCAAAACCCTTTCTTTCCTTCTGTTCTTAGAGGGATTGCACAGGTTGCCTCGGAAAATCACTATGCCATTCAGATTGCGACTGGTAAGGATGAGAAAGAGCGTTTAAACGCCATTTCACAAATGGTCTACGGAAAACGTGTAGATGGGCTTATCTTCTTGTACGCTCAAGAAAATGACCCCTTGGTGCAACTGGTTGTCGATGAGCAATTCCCCTTCCTCATTCTTGGAAAATCACTTTCTCCTTTTATTCCGCTTGTTGATAATGATAATATTCAAGCTGGCTTTGATGCAACCGAATATTTCATCAAAAAAGGATGCAGTCGCATTGCTTTCATTGGTGGTACCAAGAAACTCTTCGTTACCCAGGACCGTCTTACAGGTTACGAGCAAGCTCTTCAAGAACACAATCTGCCTCTTGATAGTCACCGTACCTTCTTTGCAGACGAGTTTCTAGAAGAAAAGGGCTATAACTTTAGTAAACAACTCTTTAAACACGACCCTCAGACCGATGCTATTATCACAACGGATAGCCTCTTAGCTGAAGGTGTCTGCAACTACCTCAACGAGCACCAGCTTGATGTTCCGGTTCTCAGCTTTGACTCGGTCAATCCAAGATTGAATCTAGCTGCCTATGTTGATATCAATAGTCTTGCTCTTGGTCGAACTTCATTTGAAACCATTCTTCAAATCATTAACGATGTCAAAGAGA
>CAKPXD010000186.1 GCA_934201655.1 uncultured Streptococcus sp.
GCTTCAAACATATTTACATTTTTCTGACTGCGGGGCGTAATTCCGGTATACTGCGATACTGTCAGAAGTTCCTCAGGGCGAAAACGTTATGAAGTTGCGGATATTGAGCGTATCAATAAAGAACTTGAATATCTTGATATGGAGCAAGAAGAGATTGAACGTCTTCTCCAAGAAAAGGTAGACAATCTTGAAAAGGTTGATACGGAACTTTTGACCAAACAGGAAAGAGAAGCCAAGAGTCAGAAGGAAGAAATTCAACAAGGACTCATTCGTAAGCAGTTTGAACTGGATGATATTGAAGGTCAATTGGATGATATTGCCAGTCATTTGGATCAAGCTCGTCAGCAAAATGAAGAATGGATTCGTAAGCAAACACGTGCAGAAGCAACCAAAGAGAAGATTACGGACCGTCTTCGTTATCTTCAAAGCCAATTGACTGAAGAATATCAGATTAGTTATACGGAAGCTTTAGAACAAGCCAATCCCTTAGAAGATTTGGCTGTCGCTGAACAAGAGGTCAAGGATTTAGAAAAATCTATCCGTTCACTTGGTCCAGTTAATTTGGATGCCATTGAACAGTTTGACGAAGTTCACGAACGCTTGGAATTCTTGAATAGTCAGCGTGATGACATTCTTTCGGCTAAAAATCTTCTTCTTGAAACCATTACAGAGATGAACGATGAAGTGAAGGAACGATTTAAATCAACCTTTGAAGCTATTCGTGAATCCTTCAAAGTGACCTTCAAGCAGATGTTTGGTGGTGGTCAAGCGGACCTAATCCTGACCGAGGGAGATTTATTGACATCAGGTGTTGAAATCTCTGTTCAACCGCCAGGTAAGAAAATCCAATCCCTCAACCTCATGAGTGGTGGAGAGAAGGCCTTGTCAGCTTTGGCTCTGCTTTTCTCAATCATTCGTGTCAAGACCATTCCATTTGTTATTTTGGATGAAGTAGAGGCTGCACTCGATGAAGCTAACGTTAAACGCTTTGGGGATTATCTTAACCGATTTGACAAGGATAGCCAGTTTATCGTTGTTACCCACCGTAAGGGAACCATGGCAGCAGCAGACACTATTTATGGGGTAACCATGCAAGAATCTGGTGTTTCTAAGATTGTATCTGTTAAACTAAAAGATTTAGAGAATATGGATGCTTAGTTTGTTTTCGATATAACATTTCAAACTAGAGCATATAGATTGACCTTCAAGAAGTTGGAAAGGTTACAAAAATAAATTGAGGAGCTTACATGGATTTTGACCTATTCCTAATGATTTGTAATTATATTGGGACTATAGCCTTTGCGGCGTCAGGAGCCATCAAAGGATTTGGTAAACGTTTAGATATTTTTGGAATTAGTTTATTGGCGATTGTAACAGCAGTAGGCGGGGGTATTTTAAGAGATTCTATTATCAGTCGTTTTCCCTCCGCTCTCGCAGATCCTAGACCGATTTATGTCTCTATTCTAGTAGCTGTTATTATGTATGCCTTTGTGACATCAAAACAAGCTAATGCTAGTCAAGAAAAAAAATTCTATAAGTGGCTGAGAGAAGCCTATCTCATCTTTGATTCAATTGGATTGATTATCTTCTCTCTAATTGGAGCTACCGCTTTAGCTGATAGTAAATTGAACTTGATGTCTGCCGGGATTTTGGCCTGTTTAACAGGTGCTGGCGGAGGTATCATCCGAGACCTCTTGATTAATGAAGTCCCAAGTGTTCTAAAAGAGGACATCTATGCCCTTCTATCTTTTGTAATTGGCGTTATTTATTACTGGTTGGCTTTTGTCCTTCACTTTCCAAGAATCACTGCTTTTATCATTCTCTCAATTGTCGGTTTTGTGATTCGACTCTGTATTATTAAGTTTAAGCTCTCTTTGCCAAATATGGATAAAAAGACTTGGAATTAATTGATAGAGTAAAGTTCAATCACTAGATTGATAAATATTTTATAAATTACAAGTTTAATCAAGCGTCTAATCTCGTATGTATTAGGCGCTATTTACTTTTTCTATGGTATAATAGAAGATAGATTTACAACTGGAGAATAGAAGGATTTATGATTAAACTAGTCGCAACTGATATGGACGGGACTTTTTTGGATGAAGCTGGCCAATTTGATATGGAGCGGTTAAAAAAGCTTCTCCATTCTTATAAAGAAAAAGGGATTTACTTTGCTGTAGCTTCTGGCCGTGGTCTTTTGTCGCTTGAAAAGCATTTTGCGGATGTCAAAGATGAAATTATTTTTATTGCTGAAAATGGTAGTCTCGTTCGTTTTCATGGACAAGACCTCTATGAAGCGACCATGCCTAGAGATTTTTACTTATCAACATTTGAAAAGCTAAAGACTTCACCTTATTTCGATGAAAAGAAGATGCTCTTGACTGGTAAGAAAGCTTGCTATGTCTTAGACACTGTGGATGAAACCTATCTCATGTTTAGTCATCATTACAATGAGAATATTCAAAAAGTAGCCAAACTTGAAGATATCACTGATGAAATTTTCAAATTCACAACCAACTTTACAGAAGAGACAGTAGAAGCTGGCGAAGCTTGGGTCAATGAACATGTGCCTGGTGTTAAGGCAATGACGACAGGTTTTGAATCCATTGATATTGTCCTTGATTATGTGGACAAGGGAGTTGCGATTGTCGAATTGGCTAAGAAGTTAAATCTGGATATGGACCAAGTGATGGCCTTCGGTGACAATCTCAATGACCTTCACATGATGCAAGTTGTAGGGCACCCAGTCGCACCTGAAAATGCT
>CAKPXD010000187.1 GCA_934201655.1 uncultured Streptococcus sp.
CAAATAAACCAGCAGCTTCTTGGGAAAATCCTGAAAATCCACAACACCAACAAGCCTTTGTCAGCTTGTATGATGATGTTAAAGGAGTGACAGTATCCAATAAAGGATTGCACGAGTATGAAATTCTTGGAGATGACACCATGGCTGTAACCCTTCTTCGTGCTTCAGGCGAACTCGGTGACTGGGGTTACTTCCCAACGCCGGAAGCTCAGTGCTTGCGTGATATCGAAGTTGAATTTGCAGTAGAATGCCACCAAGCAGGGGAACGCTTCTCAGCTTTCCGTCGTGCCAAAGCCTTCCAGGTGCCATTTACAGCCCTTCAAGTTGCAAAACAAGAGGGTAGCGTTGCAGCAACGGGTAGCCTCTTTAACCATCCGGCACTGAACTTGCCACAAGTCTGCCCAACAGCCTTTAAGGTGGCTGAGAATGAAGAAGGTTATGTCCTCCGTTACTACAACATGAGTCAAGAAAATATCCGTGTGTCTGAAAAACAACAAACCATTCTTGACTTGCTGGAACGCCCATACCCAGTCCATTCAGGACTATTGGCACCACAGGAAATTCGAACAGAATTCATTCAAAAAGAAGAAATTTAATTTCAAAAAGTAAACATAAACAGAAAGGAGGAGCGAAAAAGTAAGAACCAACTGCTGATTCGCTCCTTTTTGCAGGTAAAAGCAATGACCATTGCAACGATTGATATCGGAGGGACTGGCATTAAGTTTGCTAGTCTAACTCCTGATGGAAAGATTTTAGATAAGACCAGCACCCCAACTCCAGAAACTCTAGAAGATTTGTTGACTTGGTTGGACCAACGCTTGTCAGAACAGGACTATCGTGGGATTGCTATGAGTGTTCCAGGAGCGGTCAATCAAGAAACAGGTGTGATTGAGGGGATTAGTGCCATTCCTTATATCCATGGTTTTTCATGGTATGAGACCCTTGCTCATCACCAACTCCCTGTTCATCTAGAAAATGATGCCAACTGTGTTGGACTCAGTGAACTGCTAGCTCATCCTGAGATTGAAAATGCAGCCTGTGTTGTCATTGGCACAGGGATTGGCGGGGCTATGATTATTAATGGCAAAATTCACCGTGGTCGCCATGGCTTGGGTGGAGAGTTTGGTTACATGACAACTATAGAACCAGCAGAAAAACTCAATAACTGGTCACAACTAGCTTCTACAGGAAATATGGTTCGTTATGTGATTGAAAAATCGGGTCAGTCAGACTGGGATGGCCGTAAGGTTTATCAAGAGGCTGCAGCAGGCAATGCCCTTTGCCAAGAAGCCATTGAGCGCATGAATCGTAACCTAGCTCAAGGCTTGCTCAATATCCAGTATCTAATCGACCCAGATGTCATTAGCCTAGGTGGCTCTATCAGTCAGAACCCAGATTTTATCAAAGGGGTGCAAAAAGCGGTAGACGTCTTTGTGGAAAGATATGAAGAGTATACAATTGCGCCAGTGATCCAAGCTTGCACCTATCAGGCAGATGCCAATCTCTACGGTGCCCTTGTCAACTGGTTACAGGAGGAAAACCAATGGTAAATTTTACCGGAATTAGCAGTAAACAACAGCAAGCTATAGACTTACTTCAAAAGCACATTTCTCTACCAGATGTAGAAGTGGTAGTCACCCAGTCTGACCAAGCCTCTATCTCTATCAAGGGTGAGGGCGGAGAATATCAATTGACTTATCGCAAACCTCACCAACTCTATCGCGCCTTGTCTGTTCTCGCAACAGCTTTAGAAGAAGGTGATAAGGTGGAGATTGAGGAGCAAGCGGCTTATGAAGATTTAGCCTACATGGCGGATTGTTCCCGTAATGCAGTTCTAAATGTTGCATCTGCCAAGCAGATGATTGAAGTCTTGGCTCTCATGGGTTATTCAACCTTTGAGCTCTACATGGAAGACACCTATCAGATTGAAGGGCAACCTTATTTTGGTTATTTCCGTGGGGCTTATTCAGCTGAAGAATTACAGGAAATCGAAGCCTATGCCCAGCAGTTTGACATGACTTTTGTTCCTTGTATTCAGACCTTGGCTCACTTATCAGCCTTTGTCAAATGGGGTGTTAAAGAAGTCCAGCAACTTCGTGATGTAGAGGACATTCTCCTCATCGGCGAAGAAAAAGTTTACGACCTAATCGACGGCATGTTTGCGACTTTGTCTAAACTACAAGCACGCAAGGTCAATATCGGCATGGACGAAGCCCACTTGGTTGGTTTGGGACGCTACCTCATCTTAAACGGTGTTGTGGACCGTAGCCTCCTCATGTGTCAACATTTGGAGCGCGTGCTGGATATTGCAGATAAGTATGGTTTCCACTGCCAGATGTGGAGTGATATGTTCTTCAAACTCATGTCAGCAGATGGCCAGTACGACCGTGATGTCGAAATTCCAGAGGAAACACGAGTTTTTCTTGACCGCCTTAAAGACCGTGTGACCTTGGTTTACTGGGATTATTATCAGGATAGCGAAGAAAAATACAACCGTAACTTCAGTAATCACCACAAGATTAGCCAGGATATTGCCTTTGCAGGTGGTGCTTGGAAGTGGATTGGATTCACACCACACAACCATTTCAGTCGTCTCATCGCTATCGAAGCAAACAAAGCCTGCCGTGCTAATCAGATCAAAGAAGTCATTGTGACTGGTTGGGGAGACAATGGTGGCGAAACAGCTCAGTTCTCTATTCTGCCAAGCTTGCAAATCTGGGCAGAACTCAGCTACCGCAATGATTTAGACCGTT